>JABIUH010000225.1 GCA_018701055.1 Woeseia sp.
GGCAGCAGGCAACCGAAGCGCATCGCGAAAAGTGGGGTGGGCAGGACGAGGAAGCTATTCCTGTCAAGCGTTCGAAGGCAACTCGCAGATAACGCTGGATCGGCAACAGACACACAACCAGATCAGGCACAGTTTATGCAATTCAATCTTGACGACGTACGCGAGCAGTTTCCTGCGCTCGCAATCACTGATGGCAATGTGCCAAGAATTTATTTCGACAACCCAGCGGGGACACAGGTGCCTTTGGGCGTCCTAGGCAAGATGCGCGAGTGCCTCGTCGAGTCCAACGCGAACATTCAGGGCAACTTTCGCACGTCAGATTTAGTCGATGCGACCATTACTGAAGCACATCAGGCGATGGCAGATATGCTAAATGCGCCCTCAGCGGACGAAATCGTGTTCGGCCAGAACATGACGACCATAACCTTGCACTTATCCAGATCAATTGGACGGTTGTTGAGTCCCGGCGATGAGATCATTCTGACGAGAATGGATCACGACGGAAACGTAGGTCCGTGGTTAATGCTCGCCGAAGACCTGGGCCTGGAAGTAAAGTGGTTACCATTCGATACAGAAACCTTCGAATTCGATTTAGCAGCACTTGATGAATTGCTCACTTCACGTACCAGGCTCATCTGCGTTGGCGGTGCGAGCAACCTGCTCGGCACGATAAATGATGTGAAGCAAATTTGCGCGAAGGCGAGAGAAGTCGGTGCGTTGTCATACGTTGACGCCGTCCAGTCTGTGCCGCACGTATCCACCGACGTTCAGGACATCGGCTGCGACTTTTTGGTTTGTTCTGCGTACAAGTTTTTCGGACCACACCAGGGGATTCTATGGGGTCGACGGGAGGTCCTGGAGAAGCTCACGCCCTATAAAGTCAGACCTGCCCCGACTGCGATACCGGGGTGTTTGGAAACCGGCACGCAATCACACGAGGGAATGGCCGGAACATTGGCTGCCGTCGATTATTTTGCATGGATTGGCGAGACCATGGCACTCGATTACCACGATCACTACCGCCACTTTTCAGGTCGGCGGCAGTTCGTGCACGCTGCAATGGACTGCCTGTTCGACTACGAAAAGACCCTGGCGGAGAAACTTCTTAGCGGCTTGCAGAGCCTGCCGGGCGTTCGTGTGCATGGAATTACGTCGCCCGACGCGTTCGAGCGTCGTGTGCCAACCGTTTCTTTCAGCGTTGATGGTCTTGATCCTGAAAAAATCGCAGCAGACCTGGCATCATGCAATATTTTTGTGTGGAACGGTCACATGTACGCAGTCGAGGCAGCAAAAGCGCTCGAGATTTACGATTCAGGTGGAGCAGTTCGGGTCGGCCCAGTGCACTACAATAGCGTTGCTGAAGTTGAGACGGTGTTGAATGCGCTTGAAGATATTCTGCCGCGGGCGAACGCTGCCTGAATCATTGTTGGCAGATCGCATATGCTATTGAGGGAACGCTGTTAGCTCGGGTGGTCTCGACATAAAGCAAGCTCGTCAGATTTCCGATAGAAGATACGTGAAGTAAGCATGCAGGCAAATCCAATCTATGTTTACCGGTGGGCGCGATGGTCTCAGGTCACGGCATGTGCAATGGTGTTGGCGCTTACGACGGGTTGTGTTTCTACGCAGACCTCGCAGCAAGTAGAAAATCTTGAATCTATAGCCGAGAATCCGCGCATCATCATGATGCCGCCGGACATTCGTTATTATCTATTAACCGCTGGCGGGATTTCTGAACCTCACGCCGAATGGACCCTCGCCGCACAAACGAACTTTTCAAACGCAGCACGGGAGTTTTCAACAACGATTGGCACCGACATGCGAATTCTTGATCCCGACGATACAAGCGATTTGGAAGTTGAATATGAACAACTGCACTCTGCCGTTGGCCTAACGATTCTCGATCACCACTTCGGTGCGACTAAACTTCCTGGCAAGGGCAGCGGTCAGGTGTTCGATTGGTCTCTCGGGCCAGGTGTCAAAGAACTGGGCGACAAACACGATGCGGACTACGCCTTGTTTGTTTACTACCGCGATTATCAGGCATCGGGAGGAAGGGTAGCGTTTGCGATTCTTGCAGCGGCCGCCGGGAGCTACGTGCCGGCGGGCTCCGAACACGGTTTTGCGTCTTTGGTTGATCTACGCACGGGAAACGTCGTCTGGTTTAATCGTGTTGCGGATGGAAGCGGTGAAATGCGCCAGGAAGATGGTGCGATCGCCGCAATGAAAACATTATTCAGCGATATTCCGACCGCTCAGGATAACGGCACTGCTGAGTGAACACTGGTCGCCACAGAGTTCTACTTGCGACATTCCTATGCATATGCTCTGCGGTACTTTACGCAGCCGAACCCGAGCCCCTTGGCCATTTAATTGAGCCCGGTTATACCCCGGAAGACGCGGCAGATGAGCAGGGCTTGTGGCTAGAGATCAAGGAATACGAGCGATCACTTAATCAATCGGCATTGTTGGTGCGACAAGCTGAACTTCGAAACTACATCGAAGGAATTGTTTGCCGGGTGGCCGCAGACTATTGCAATGATTTTCGCGTATATCTCGTACGTAACCCAGGCTTCAATGCATCGATAACGGCGACTGGCATGATGCAAATCTGGACCGGACTCATTGTGCGTGCATCATCAACCGACGAAATCGCAGCGGTTGTCGGACACGAAATCGCACACTACACGCGACTGCATTCGTTGCAGGGCTTTCGCCGCTTGAAATCACAAATGGCGTCGGCCAGCGTACTCGATTTAGGCCTTACGATATTAACCGGTGTTCCGGTGCCGCTAGGTCAGGCGTCGGCGTTGCTTAATTATCTGGCGTTCAATCGGCAGCAGGAAACGGAAGCCGATCTGTTGGGCGTCCAGCTCGTCGCCGCGGCTGCCTATGATCCACACGCGTCGTATCGAGTGTGGAATCAGTTGCAGCAAGAGGAAGACGCCGCCGCAGTGAAAAGAGAGAAGGCGGGTGTCTTTTCGCAAACCCATCCCAACTCGGAGGCGCGGGCTGAGTATCTCTTGCAATACGTATCGCAGGAATTTGGCCCGGCTGATGTTGAGCAAGTGGCAGACCAGGCGTTGCTCAATATCCTGAACAACCATTATCTGTTTCTAATGGAGGATCAACTCGATACCAATCGATTTGGCCGAACACGAGAGATTTTGGTTCGCCATACGAAACTTGGTGTAAAACCTGGTTTGGTTAATTACTTTTTTGGTGAAACCTATCGACAACGTGGCCAACCAGGCGATCGGGAGCTAGCGATTGCTGCCTATACAAAATCGACGGAAAGTGACGGCTCACCCCCACAGACATTTAAGAACCTTGGTTACCTGCATCTAAAGGCGGGTGATGTTCCGTTGGCGCAGAAGTACTTTCGCGAATACCTTGAGGCACAACCAGATGCATCCGACAGGGCAATGATTGAATTCTATTTAGGGGATCAGGAATCTTGAAATTCGTTAAGCTCATTTTCGTGGCGCTGGGGATTATTCTTTCTGGATGTACGACAACTTACTCGCTCGTATCACCCGGGGCAGTTGCGGTTGACTCGTTAACCGTCCAAATCGGAAGTGGTTGGAACCGGGCTCCGAGTACGCAAACTCGTTCAGCTCGCTCGGACGCTGAGACATGGACCAAAGATGGACTATTACTCGATCGACTGGTGATCATCCCAGGCGTGCCTGATGGGGAGTCGTTGCTTTTTTTAAGGAGTGAATCCGCGGCGTTACCGGTTTTTAGGGCGGACATGTTGCCGAACGAAATTGAAGAGTTGGTTGAATCCTCGATGCTTAAATTTTTTGGCGAAGGAAACTCGGTCGTAAGTAGCGAAGGATTGCGTCCGTACCGCTTTGGAGATCACGTTGGCTTCATGTTTGAAGTTGATGCAATTGTTTCGGATAGCCCCCGCTATCGAGGTCTTGTCGGAGCATTTATTGCCAACAATGAATTGTATATTTTGTACTATCTCGCTGCGGTTCCGTATTACTTTGATAAACACCTTGTGGAAGCGCAGCGGGCTATTCAAAGCGCCGTGTTGAATCAATAAGCATAAGCCAGCGGTGTTGCCATCGAATATGAGGCATTGATCGGTAGCGGCTTTGGATGCATTGCTGATGTTCACATCCATATCGAGCGCGGTTACTACCTGAATGTACGCATGAGTTTCTGAGTAAAGGCTTGTATGCTTCAACAGGAGCCTATGGAGGCTGTGCAAAAACACCCTGCGCGTCATTGCGAGCGTAGCGGAGCAATCCATAAAGCGTTGATTTCACTGGATTGCTTCGTCGGCTACGCCTACTCGCAATGATGATAGTGCTCTTTCACACAGCCCGTTATGGCTCCCTTTTTTATTTTGAGAGATGAAAATTGTCCGATACAGCTGAGAATCAAGTAAACGCCCCTGCGCAGCGATACCAGATTGTTGGTCGTATTTTGGGTCCCACTATATTTGTGCTCATGCTGGTCAGTGATCAGTGGCAAACGGCTATGAGCGTCGAGGCATGGCGAGCTGCCGCTATTGGGCTCTGGATGGCTGTTTGGTGGGCGACAGAAGCGGTACCGGTGCCGGTAACCGCTTTGCTGCCGATCGTCGTATTCGATCCGCTTGGAATCGCATCGATTCGCGATGCAGCAGCGCCGTATGCTCACCCGACAATCTACCTATTCCTGGGTGGTTTCATCCTGGCGCTTGCACTGGAACGTTGGAATCTTCACCGACGCATAGCACTTTCAATTCTAGACAAAACAGGAACGGACGGTCGTCGCTTGATTGGCGGCTTCATGTTGGTTTGTGCGTTGTTGAGTATGTGGATGACGAATACGTCTACCACAATGATGTTGCTACCCATCGTTCTTTCAATCGTTGCTGTCATTCGTGACAACGTCACGGACCTGTCGGATAAGGACCGAGAAAATTTTCAGATCGCTATGCTGCTTGGTTTGGCTTATTCCGCCAGTATAGGCGGGCTGGCCACACTGATTGGCACTCCACCCAACGCATTGTTGGCTGGATTCATGGCTGAGAACTACGGGCTCGAATTGAGTTTTGCACGCTGGATGTTAGTCGGTGTTCCGGTCAGTGCTGTGATGTTGCCCATTGCGTGGTTTATTTTGACTCGGTATTTGTATCCAGTGAATGTTCCCGCCAGTCAAGCCGTGGACGATCACTTACGAAAACTTCGTGAACAGCTTGGTCCAATAACGACGCCAGAACGACGTGTCGCGATTATATTTGTGACCGTTGTAGCTTCATGGATGTTTCGCAAGCCGGTCACAGAGTGGTTAGGCATATCGGGAGTATCCGACGCCGGCATTGTCATGACTGCCGCACTATTGTTGTTCCTTTTGCCAAGCGGCAAGAAGTCATCGGCACAACTAATGACCTGGCAAGACATGACGCGCTTACCCTGGGGTGTGCTGATTTTATTTGGTGGCGGCTTAAGCCTCGCAATGGCAGTGTCCGATTCAGGCCTTGCCCTTTGGCTGGGTCAGCAACTTGCACCACTCAACGCATGGGGGACGGCTGTTCTAGTGGTCGCTTCGGTTGCGTTAGTGATCTTTCTTACCGAGCTCACTAGTAACTTAGCGACAACCGCCACTTTATTGCCGGTAATGGGCGCGATCGCTATTCAGGCAGGACTGCCACCGATGGTGCTGGTTGTGCCAGTAACCATTGCGGCCAGTTGCGCATTCATGTTGCCCGTGGCAA
>JABIUH010000131.1 GCA_018701055.1 Woeseia sp.
TTCCAGGTGATCCTGCAGGTTTTCGCCGACGCCTGGTAGATCGTGCACGAGGTCGACACCGGCTTGTCTCAATGTTGTTGCAGGCCCAACTCCGGAGCGTTGCAGTAATGTAGGGGTGCTGATTGACCCAGCAGAGAGAATTACCTCGGTGTTGGCAATGATCGTTTCGTGTTGACCGTTTTGAGTGATCTTGACGCCTGTCGCGGTTTTACCATCGAATACGATTTTCTCAACGGCTGCATTTTTTCGGAGCGTTAGGTTTGGTCGCCCTAACGCAGGTTTGAGATAGGCTAAGGCAGTCGAACAGCGGACACCATTTTTAACGGTCATGTGCATCGCGCCAAAACCTTCCTGTTGATAACCGTTGTAGTCATCGGTCAGCGGGTACCCAGCATCTTCTCCTGCTTTGATGAAGGCGCGATACAATGGGTTCTGCATATTGTTGCCGTTGCAGGTCCCCATTGGGCCGTTGCCGCCTCGGTATTCGTCGGCGCCGTGCATCCACGATTCAGATTTTTGAAAGTAAGGCAGGCAATCATCAAACGCCCAACCGGTCGCACCCAGGTCTTGCCACTCATTAAAATCACAGGGGTGACCGCGGACATAGACCATGCCGTTAATGGATGACGACCCGCCCAGGCCAAGCCCTCGCGGGCAATCGAGGCTGCGTTGATCCAGGTGAGCCTCCGGACGAGTTTTGAAACCCCAATTGAATTTTTTCATATTCATGGGAATAGACAGCGCCGTTGGCATGTGTACGAAAATGCTGTTGTTGGCGCCGCCTGCTTCAAGCAATAGAACGGTCTTGTCTTTATCTTCGCTCAACCGATTGGCAAGCACACAGCCGGCAGACCCTGCGCCGACAATAATGTAATCGAAGTTCTGCATCGGTCCTCTACGCAGCCTTACTTTTCGTCTCACGATGTGAATTCATAAGAACACGTAGCGCTGCGAAACCACTCACCGTTGCCAGAACTACCCAAATGCCCACCTGACCGGATTGTCCAAACAGAAGTGCTCCGCTGCCGAACAGCAGGCTGTATATGGTGATTGAAACCAGGATTGACAGTACGATTCCATTTCTGATTTCGCGTCGAAACTTTGTACCATCATCGCCTGCGGGACGAACAGAGGTAGTGAACGATTGTAGAACTTCATCCGATTCGGGCTTTGTCAGTAAAGTAACGCTCACCCAGCCTATCGTCGTCAATAACACGCTAAACAGGAATGTCTCCCAGGGAAGGAGTTTGTGAGCGACGAACACTTCCATGGCAATACTGATAACGAATGAGAACACCATCGCAGAAATTTCACTCCAGGCGTTAACTCGATACCAAAACCAACGCACTATAAATAAGAGCCCAGTGCCCGCGCCGATCGTCAACACCAACCGAAATGCCTGAAAAGCTGACTCAAGAAGGAGTGCGATAACCGCCGCCATAGCCATCAGAATGATCGTTGTAATTCTTGCAACCAGGACCTGTTCGTTGGCGTTCGCTTCATGACGTAGGAAACGCACATAAACGTCGTTGACGACGTACGATGCCCCCCAATTCAATTGTGATGAAACTGTCGAGATGTAAGCAGATACCAGCGATGCGACGACAAAACCCAATACGCCGGTCGGCAACAAGCTGAGCATTGCGGGGTACGCGAGGTCATGACCAATAATGCTCGGGTCGACGTGCGGTAGTGCGATACGCAAACTATCGAGATCCGGAAATATCACAAGAGACGCAAGCGCAACGATGATCCAGGGCCAGGGTCTGATGACATAGTGTGCAAAATTAAAAAATGCGGTTGCTGCAACCGCATGATCTTCGTTTTTCGCCGCGAGCATACGTTGCGCCGTGTAACCACCGCCGCCAGGTTCTGATCCCGGGTACCAAACCGCCCACCACTGTACGGCAAGTGGAACCAGCAATAGCGGAATCCAAATTGACGGATCACTGAAATCTGGAAATACCGATATTTTTCCGGCTACCGAGGCATGCGATATCAGGCCGTCGAGACCGCCTACGGCCTCGTTATCCAGTGCAAACCACGCCGCAATAAATGCACCGCTGATGGCAGTGACAAACAGTAGAACATCGGTTACTACAACTCCGACGAATCCGCTCGCCGCACTAAAAATGACAGTGACGAGCCCGGCCCACACGACAACCTCGGCGGGTGATAGACCCATCATAACGCCACCAATCTTGATCGCTGCGAGCGTTACCAGGCCGATAATCATGATGTTGTAGAAAACGCCGAGATAAATGGCTCTGAAACCGCGGAGGAAGGATGCAGCTTTGCCGTTGTAACGTTTCTCGTAGAATTCGATGTCTGTTGTCACGCCCAAGCGGCGCCAGAGTCGTGCAAAGACGAAAGTGGTGAGCATGCCGGTGAGTAGGAAGCTCCACCAGGTCCAGTTACCGGTAACACCCTGCGTCCTGACGATGTCGGTAACGAGATTGGGTGTATCTGTCGAGAATGTCGTTGCGACCATCGAAATGCCCAGCAACCACCACGGCATGCGTCGATTACCGAGAAAAAAACTTTCACTATCGCCGACGGCACCCCGACTCACGATCAGACCGATGATCAGTGTCAGCGCCATAAAACCCAAGATGATGGCAATGTCTAAGCTTTGCAGAATCATTGTTCGTGACCGAATCTTATTGTTCGTTCAGTTTCGCATATGCCGCCGCAGTAATTTCCTGCATTTGTGAAAACTGCTGGTCAATTGAGGCGAGTAGGGAAAATTGACTCCTGCATCTTGTAAGGTTGTGGTCTGCTCGGTCAGTTTTGAAATAGGTATCACCAGATAAGTAGTCGGTCAAAAAGCGCAAGCCCGTTTCAAGTGTGATAATTCTTCCAGCCAGCGGCAACAACTCAACTTCCGCTTCGTTTAGAAAAGAAGCCGTGTGTTTCAAATATCCATCCACCAACTGTGCATACCACGTCAGCTGTATGGTCGCGCCGTCTTGATCTTCCGCGGCGGATGCCGTAGCCGTTCTGACAAGATCGCCAAAATCGAAGAGCGCGAGCCCCGGCATTACGGTGTCAAGATCGATGACGCATACTGCTTCGCCTGTTGCGTCATCGAGCATTACGTTATTGATCTTGGCATCGTTATGAACGACGCGCTCTGGTAGTTCACCTGACTCATGCATTCTATTCAGAACACCCGCATTTGCTTCATTGACTAATGCAATCTCGATTTCGGGCGCGCAGCGCTTTGCGCGGTCGCCAGTATCTTCACTAAGACTGGTAGAGAATTGCGCAAACCGTTCTATCGTATTGTGAAAGTTTGGAATTGTTTCAAGCAATCGCGGCGCTGGTAAA
>JABIUH010000177.1 GCA_018701055.1 Woeseia sp.
GGGATACGACGTAACCGCAATTAATAACGGCAAAGATGCGCAGTCAGCCATCGAAAAACTGCAACCAGTCGACGTCATCCTGATGGATCTGATGCTGCCCTATGTTTCTGGCTTTCAACTCATAAGCGAGATTCGTGCGAACGCAGCATGGCATCTCGTACCAATTGTCGTGTTGTCCGGCAAAGTTGTAGAAGACGACATTGTGATGACATTGGATATGGGCGCGAACGACTACGTGACCAGGCCCTTTCGTCCAGACGAACTGCTAGCGCGAATTCGCAGAGTCGTCACAGAGCGGGAATTGCCTGGAACCGCGACATGAGCCAGATACTTCGCAGCTTCGCATTGCCACTTGTCTTTGTACTACTGGGATCCAATTGCCACGCGGCCGATGTAGACATGCCTCCCTCAAATCGGGAAGCAAGATTTTAATGGGCGCAGATGTTGCGTAACGCAGACCAAACCCTCGCAGTACTTAATATGATTGATAGCCTGCGCCATGATTTCCCCAATGATGTCGACTATCGATTCGCGCTGGAAGAACTTTCAATCGCATATGATCTCGCTCAGCAATATGAAGATGTGTGGCGCTTGCGCTTTCCCTTGCTGCAAGCGAATCACTCATCAGACACTGCGCAGCAACACGTTGCGGCAAACATGAATTGGAACCGCTCACGCGTAACGAGAATCTTGCAGATGATGGGTAGAGACAATCAGTCGAGTTAGGATTGCGAATGCCATCGATGGCCGGGCCCAATGCATTCATACAAAATACTCATCATTGCGAGGAAACAACGTCGACGAAGCAATCTATTCTAATTGACGCAGTATGGATTGCTTCGCTGCGCTCGCAATGACGAAACCGGGTATTTGTATGGATCGCGTCGCTGCGCTCACAAAGACGAAACTGGGTATTTGTATGGATCGCGTCGCTGCACTCGCAAAGACAGAAGCCGTGTCTGTTAGCCGCTGCATCGCGGCTGGAAACCGCTCCTATCGATCTTCTATCGCGTCGCGAAGTCGCTCGTAACCCAGTTTTAATTCTTGACCCACATTGACCAACGCGTCCCCCAAGCCCGCACCGGTCTCTTTTAGTTTCGCATCCTCTGAAAACTTCGCTGCTTTGCCCGAGAAGTTGTGCATTTTTTCTTCGAGCCCGTCCCAGTCTTCTTTAATGTCCTTCGATGCTAAATGAATTTTTACGCGCAGCTCATCGCGTCGCTGCTTCAGTTCCTGCAGAAGCTGATTTAAATCCGTCATTGCAATTCCAGTTGATACTTCACTTCGCCACCGACGATCGTGATGTCGACGGTTGTATTCGGAATCAAACTCTCCTCAACCGTCAACAGATTCTGTGAAAGGACGGTGATGTCAGCATACTTACCCGGTGTAAGTGAGCCCTTAACCTCTTCTTCAAAGGCCGCAATCGCATTGTTGATGCGTATAAGTCTGCAGCGCCTCTTCCCGTGTCATCGCATGCTCAGGATAAAACTTCTCGCCGTTTACCATCATGCGCGAGACTGATGCGTAATAAGAAGCGATAGCATCGATCGGTTCCACGGGAACGTCCGTTCCGTTAGTCACCAACGCGCCAGTGTTGAACAGGTCGCGCCACGGTTGCGACGTCGCCTTTGCGCGCTCTTCACCCAGACGAGAGGGTATCCACGGCCCGTCAGAACTACCGTGAATTGCCTGGATGGCTGCCACGACACCAAGCGCACCAAAACGCGGTACATCCGCCGGATCAATGTGCTGCGAGTGCTCTATGCGCCAGCGAAGATCGGCTCCGTCAACTTCAGCTGTCGCCCAAGCTCGCTCGTACAAATCCAATACCTCACGAACGCCACGATCTCCGATCGCATGCGTGTTGACTTGAAAACCATGCTTTGCCGCAATTTCAGCGGTGCGCTCAATATCTTCGACGGACTCTAAAACAAGGCCTGCCGTTTCCGTTAGATCTTCGTATGGCTCAAGCAGCCAGGCGCCGTGCGCACCCAATGCGCCATCGATTTGCCGCTTGATGGATCGCACCGTCAGAAAGTCATTACCTTCGGGTAACATTTTGTATGCTGGCAAGGCTACATCCATCACTTCGTTCGATTCACGCCGTACCATGACGTAGAGACGAACCGGAAGATTGCCTTCCTCTTCAAGCTTCCTGAAAAAATCGATACCTTCAAACGAAGTGCCAGCATCCTGAAATGACGTTATGCCATGGCGCAACGCCTCGTCAGCCGCCAGAATCACTCGCTCGCGATCAATCTGTTCCATTTCTTCTGGCGTCAATCGACCCTGGTAGATACCGATGACTTCGCTTAACAAGCGTTGGGCAGTTTCCCGCATCAAACCAGTTGCACGTCCATCAGGCGCGCGCACAATCGTGCCGCCGGCCGGGTCGAGTGTGTCATCGTCAATACCGGCAGCGGCAAGTGCCGCCCCATTAAAGTAGCCCGCGTGGCCGCTTGCATGCCCGAGACTGACAGGGTTATTCGGCGATACGGCATTCAGCGTGTCATTACGTGGCACGCCATCGACGGCATCGTCAGGCACGCTATCTCACTTGTCCTGGTGCCAACCGCGGCCAAAGATCCACTCACTGGGACCAGCTTTATCAACCGCACCAGACACCATGCTGACCACTTGCCCCCAGTTTTCGACATTTCTGAGGTCCAGAATTTGCTTCGAGCGACCGAGGCCCATGTAGTGTCCGTGACCTTCGATAAACCCTGGCATTGCGAAGCGCCCGATCTACGGTCGCAATTTTTCCACCCGTCAGGACGAGATCAGCGGGCGCTACTGTGGCAACTGGCCCGGTCAACTCGGGTGCTTCACTGGATTCTTGTCCACAGCCTGTCGCTAGTGACGCCACTACTATTGTCAGGACAGTGAATTTAATGTTTTTCATCGGAACTCCCCATTTCTCTCGATCCCACTGTCGCATCGCAATTCGAGCTTTGCAATTGATCGAACCCATGCCGTCTACGGCCGCAATATAGCGCTCCAGTCGCCATGACGCCTATGATTTGAAATGCTACATTGGCGCCCCAGCCCTACGGCTCGGCAAACACCAACAAAAGAGCTTCCTATGCGATCGCGACCCCTCATTCACGTCCTCACGCTTGTTACATTGCTAATGGCGGTAACGGCTTCGGCAGACGCCATACGGCAAACAAAAGCGCCGCACTACGATGCCTTTCGCCAACTGGATGTCGACCTACCTACGCCCAATGTCTACCGGACCGCATCGGGCGCACCGGGAACGCAGTACTGGCAACAGCGAGCCGATCACCAGATCAAAGTTACGCTGCACGAAGAAAGTCAGAGCATCACTGCCTCACAAACGATTCAATACACAAACAACTCTCCTGACACCCTGCGCTACATTTGGATTCAGCTAGACCAGAACCGATTTGCGGAAGGTTCGCGTGGACGCGTGACCGCAGCTTCCAGTGAAGACGTTTTGAGCTACGGTGCGTTGGCAGCTGAACAACGCCATGCCGATGTTGCACATGGATTTTCAATCGATCGCGTCGCTGACAATCGTGGTCGCGATCTCAAACATACAATTGTCGATACGATGATGCGTATCGACCTGCCGCAAGCACTGCGTTCGGGACAGCGCACGACTTTCTCAATCGACTGGTCGTTCAACATCATCGAAGAATCGATCATCGGCGGCCGGGGTGGCTATGATCATTTTCCGGAGAATGACACTTACATTTACTTTCTTGCGCAGTGGTTTCCAAAACTAACCGCCTACACGGATTATGGTGGGTGGAAACATCAGCAGTTCCTTGGCGCTGGCGAATTTACACAAGAATTCGGCAACTACGTTGTTGAGATAACGGTACCGAGTGACCACATCGTTTCTGCAACCGGCGAATTGCAAAATGAAAGCGCTGTGCTTACTGCCGAACAACGGCGGCGCCTGAATACAGCACGATCTGCCGACAAACCAATGTTTATTGTGACGCCTGAAGAAGCCATTGAGAACGAACGAGAAGGCGCGACCCAAACCAAAACCTGGGTTTTCAAAGCGGATAATGTGCGCGACTTTGCCTGGTCTAGTTCTAGAAAATTCATTTGGGACGCAATGAATCACAAGCAAGAAGGCGGTGAGTTCGACAACGTATTGGCGATGTCTTTTTATCCCCAGGAAGCAGAGCCCATCTGGTCGCAGTATTCGACGCATTCCGTCGTACACACGCTCGAAGTCTATTCGCGCTTCTCCTTCCCTTATCCTTACCCAACCGCGCAGTCAGTAAATACCTGGAAAGGCGGCGGCATGGAGTACCCGATGATCACTTTCAACGGTCGTCGACCCACACCGTTTGAAGCTGACGAGGACGATCCTGACGCCGCGAGCAAACCAGAGCGCACTTACACCCGTAGCGACAAACACGGTTTGATCGGCGTCATCATTCACGAGATCGGTCATATCTATTTCCCGATGACGGTAAACTCAGACGAGCGGCAATGGACGTGGATGGATGAAGGCATCAACTCATTCCTGCAATACATCGCGGAACTTGAGTGGGAAGAGAATTTCCACAATCATCGAGAGAACTACAGCATTCTTGAACACATTGCCGAGTACATGGTGAGTGAAAACCAGGTACCCATAATGACGCAGTCGGATTCCATTCTGCAGTTTGGGCCAAATGGCTACACGAAACCTGCCGCGTCACTGGTTGTGTTAAGAGAAACCGTTCTGGGTCGCGAGCTGTTCGATTTTGCGTTCCGCGAGTATGCACAGCGTTGGCGTTTCAAGCGCCCAACACCATCGGATTTTTTCCGCACCTTGGAAGACGCATCCGGAATCGATCTGGATTGGTTTTGGCGTGGTTGGTACTACTCAACCGATCACGTTGATGTCGCTGTAACGGGCATGCGCGAGTACAAAGTATCCACAGCAGATCCTGATATCGAACTCAACCTGCAAAAGCAGAAACGCGCGGGCGAAGTTCCAGAAACATTGGGTCAGATTCGCAACCGCGAAGAGGGCCGCGTCATGCGTGCCGATCGCTTCCCGGAATTGAATGACTACTACAATAAGAACGACGAATACACGGCCACCAACGCCGATCGTAACAAATATCAAACGACGCTCGAAGGGCTCGAAGATTGGGAGCGAGCAGCACTCGATCGTGCGGCGGTTGACGATGATTTTGTGTACTTCGTGGATTTTCACAACATAGGCGGACTTGTTTCACCTCTGCCATTGCTCATCACAGACGTGGACGGCAACGAAGAGTTTTTGATGATCCCCGCTGAAATCTGGCGCCGAAACTCTGTCGCGGTCAGCAAGATGCTCATTCGTGACAAAGCCATCGCATCAATTCAACTCGATCCTCGTCGCGAAACAGCGGACGCTAACTTCTCCAACAACAGCTTTCCGAGTCGCGTCGTGAAATCTCGTTTGGAGCTGTACAAAGGCGAAGACGACACACGCAATATGATGTCCGATATGCTGCAAATGCTGCGCGAAGAAAAAGGCGGCGCTGACGATTCGAAAGCAGTGCCACTGGAAGAAACCGGCAATTAGGATTTTTCCGAAACTTGCCAAGCGACTTTTGTGCGCCACAATACTCTGCACTGCGGCGTCAGCCTATGCGGATCGTCAACCAGGAAGTCTATCCACGATCAAATTTGGCGCATCGTCGGGCAATATCGAAATCATTCATCGTCTTCACAGCCACGATGCTGAACTTGGCATCATGAGCGCGATGAACGACCTCAGCCTGAGCATCGATCATCTAGAGGGTCAGGCGCAGTTAGCGTTGTACGTCGAAACCAGGTTTTCCGTCGCTGCTATTGAGGGCGATGAGATCGGCGCGCCACTCGTGTTGGATTTGATCGGTGCTGAGGTCGATGGAGACTACGTTTTGGTATATCAGGAATTTGCAGGATCGCTGCCGCCTAACGTCGCCGTGCGAAATGACATCCTGCGCGATATATTTCCGGAACAGATTAACCACGTCAATATTGCGATCAATCAGAGCGTTCATAGCCTGATATTCAAGGATAAGGACGCCTGGAAGAGCGCGCAGCTAACCGATTGATCTCAGTGGGGTCAGAGTCAAGACTTTGACCCTGCGTGTGGGTTGAATTAAACGTGACGTGTCCCGCAAGGGTCAGAGCCTTGGCTCTAACCCCACTATTCCTCGCCTCCCACCTCAAATAATTTGGTTATACTTCGGATAGGACACTAGCGGAATCACAATGAAACGAGATCAAAAATTCTACGATATGTACGCCCTTGTTGTCGGCGTACTCGCAATAATTGCATTAGCCATTTACATCGGCGTAACGAAATTATCTGACATTAACCAGGGCGTCTATACCGTCGACTCTGCTGAGTATCAGGCTGCAGTTACAGATCGAATTCAGCCATTGGGCCAGGTCTACCTGACCGGCGACTCCATTAATGCAGAAGCGCCTCAAGTTATGGAGGCCGAACCTGCTGAGCCAGTGGCAACGGTCCTGTCAGGCCCACAGGTCTATAACGAGGCATGCAACATTTGCCACGGACCCGGCATCGGTGGCGCACCGCAAATCAGTGATCCTTCTTTGTGGACAACACGAATCGCCCAAGGCAACGACACGCTTTATCAACACGCACTGGAAGGCTATACCGGTGAGTTTGGATACATGCCGCCGAAAGGGGCTCGCATGGATCTATCAGATGACGAAGTTAAAGGTGCTGTTGACTACATGGTTGAAACGGCAAGTAACTGATCGTAGTTCCGGCTTCCAGGCGTGGCTAGAATCACCCGGCAATGTCTACGCACGACCTAATACGACAAGCCGCGATCGGTGTACCTGATCGAAGTAATTACCTCAAAGAAGTTTTTCGCTTACCATTCCTGAATGCTTTCAGTGACCAAAACTATCCCAAATAGCCCATGGTCAATTCGCCACAATCGCCTGAAGAATTCCAGCAAGCTGAGATGACGGTTGGCCAGTGACTTCCATTCCCTTACTCGCTTGAAACTTTGTGATGGCAACGACAGTTGCCTTGTCCAGAACACCATCCGTATTACCGGGTCCATAGCCTAGTCTTTCTAGATCGATCTGGATCATTTTCAATAGATCCTCTTCAGTATTGATCGCACCACCGCCAGTCGTGGTCTCAACCGCTCCCACGTTGCCTCCCATAAAAGCGCCACCGAACATCGTATTAGCAATTTCGATAGGATCCGGAAGACCAGTATTGCAACGCAATTCCGCGATGGTCGACACAACTTCGATACCCCCGCCGGACGCCATGTTTTTAATCATTTCCAGTTGCGGTCCCAGCATGCTTTCCATCATTTGCCGCTGGCTCGCAGGCATGCTCGCCATCTGAGCTTCGAGCTGCTCCAGTTGTACACTTGCTTCGGCCAACTCAGCCTGCTGCTCTGACGTCATCATGCCCCCGAGTCGCATGATGCTTTTGAAGGGCCTGTACATATCGCCACAGCCGGGGACGTTTCGGTAGTCCAGATCCTCGCGCTCGACAGTAATGCGCCGACTTTCACTTCCATCTGTGACTACGCCTTCCATAGTGAAAAGCAACGGTACGTATTTGTTGGCGTCGACCAACATAGTGACTGCATCCCACGTTACCTGCTGACCATCCTCTACCTGGCTGTAATTCAAGTTATCTGCTGCCAGCTCAATGGCATCTGTTCCATTGAATTCCCGGCGTCCGGTAATCCTCGTTTGAGCTTGTACGGCAGCCATACCTTGTGCGCGTCGTTCCGCGTCTCCGACGGGGTCCTCCGCGTCACGTGCGTCCTTGCCATCAGCTGATGCATTCAACATCGTGGCGTACATTGAAGTCATGTCGCGTGGATTTGGCGATAACCAGGGCTGATCGGGTGGCGGGTTCATCAGCATGGTCCCGATGCCGCCGGGGAGACCGCTGTCTTGCATCTCACTCATCATGCCCTGTTCCAGGTCTCGACCTGCCTGATCCATCATACCGGCCGCGTTTCTAAGTTCGGCTGAGGAAGCATTCGACAGTGCATTGCCTCCCGCGTGTCTTTCCTGGATCTCGTTCGGTGGAACCTGACTCATAACGTAAACTTTCTGACCACCTGCGGTCTCAATCTCCACTGTCCTTTCGTAATATTCAAATGTGGTCATCCCAAGCGTGTTGGTCTTCAGGATGTAATCTTCAACAACGTCGTAACCTGCGTTTTCAGCTTCGATCATTCCCTCCAAGACTTCATCTTTGGTCTGTGCTTTTACAGCTATCGATGCTGAAGCGAGAACGACAAACAATATTACAAATCGAACATGCTGGATCACATTGCTCTCCATTCCAGTGCAAGTTAGTCCGAATTCTTGTGAATGAGATTCCATCTCAATCTATAGCGAAAAATTAGGTCATCATCCGCCAATTTCTTCGAGAAAATACCAATCAGACTCAGATATTAGCACTTTCTTTTCGGCTATCGATAATCCCGATAGCTGAAATTGTTGTGGTAATCAGCTGTTTTATCACCACCGCTATAGCCATCCGGTTTGCAGCCGTGAATCTGCAGTGATCTATCACGGCTTCGCGATTTTTCTATCCAATTGCCGCAGGCTTAGCGCTTCGGCGACATGTTTTACTTGTACATCAGCCTCTCCCGCCAGATCTGCAATCGTTCGCGCCACGCGCTGCACTCGTTGATACGCGCGTGCCGATAGCGGAATGGCGTTAGCTGCTTTCTCCAACAAAGCAAGACTCTCGTCATTAGCAACATAGTCTCGATTTAATTCCGCGCCACTCAAAGTCGCATTCGTTTTGCCACTGCGAAAGACTTGTTTTTGTCTCGCCGACGCGACGCGCGCTGCCACCGCTGCGCTGGGTTCGCCGCAAGGTGCATCGGGTCGTAGCAATGCAACAGCCGGTCGATTCACTTCAATGTGAATATCGATTCGATCGAGCAGTGGGCCCGATATTTTTCCTCGGTATCGACGTACGGCTTCTGCACTGCAACGACAGTTACTTTGTTTGTCACCCAAATAACCACAAGGGCATGGATTCATTGCTGCAATCAATTGAAAGCTTGCAGGAAAATCTGCTTGTCGACGGGCACGTGAAATCGTAATTCGACCTCGTTCCATCGGTTCTCTTAACACCTCTAGAACCGAGCGGCTAAATTCAGGCAGTTCATCCAAGAACAACACGCCACGGTGTGCTCTTGAAATTTCACCGGGCCGAGGCTCGGAGCCGCCGCCGACCAACGCGACCGCGGACGCCGTGTGGTGCGGTGCGCGAAACGGTCGACGACCCCAGCGGCTAACGTCGACGGGGAGTCCCAGCACCGAATCGATTGAGGCAACTTCAATCGCCTGCTCGTCATCCAGTGTGGGTAAAAGGCCTGGCATACGTTGCGCCAACATACTCTTGCCAGTCCCCGGTGGGCCGATAAAAAGTAGGTTGTGGCCGCCAGCGGCGGCAATCTCCAATGCACGTTTGGCGAATGTCTGTCCCTTAACGTCCTTAAGGTCAGATTGAGAATCGTGGTTTTGTGTTGCTGCCGTTAGCGAGACAAACGGTAGCGGTTCTTTTCTACTCCTAAGCAGCGCGGTTACATCGAGCAAACTTTCAGCAACCAACACCTGACCACCGGCGAGCGCGGCTTCGGGGCCGTTGTCTTTAGGCACGAAGATGGGTCGTCCAGCACTTGCAGCTTTGATTGCGGCAGGTAGTACGCCGGGTACCGCGCGAAGATTCCCATCCAGCCCAAGCTCTCCGTAGAACTCATAGCCATGCAGGGCGACATCCGGAATTTGCCGCGATGCGGCCAGAATTCCGAGACCAATAGGCAGGTCAAAGCGGCCGCCGGTTTTTTTCATGTCGGCCGGACCGAGATTCACGGTGATGCGTTCCTGCGGAAAATCGAAATTGGAACTTAAGATTGCGCCGCGCACGCGATCTTTGCTTTCGCGCACAGCGGTCTCCGCCAGACCTACGATGTTAAATGTGGGCAATCCCCCAGAGAGAAAAACTTCAATCGTGACAGAAGGTGCATCGACGCCAATTTGCGCCCGACAGTGCAATATCGCCAGACCCATGTCAGTTTAAAATCCGTTCGTAGGTAAACATCGCCGCTCCATGGCAATGGTTGATGAATGGCTTTGTTAGGCGGCGTTAGCCTTAATCCGCTTCATGCTCGGCCAGGCGTGTCTCCAACGCCTCCAATTTTTCACGCGTTCGAGCGAGTACTGCTTCCTGAATTGAAAACTCTTCGCGTGTGACAAGATCCATTTTGGCGAGCCCACGCTGCAATATCGATTTGAAGTTCTTTTCGAGATCCCCACGTACGGAACGTAAGCCCTCCGGAATGTTATCGACGAGTGATTTGGCCAGGTTTTCCAGTGATTCTTTACTCATGCCGAATAGATACCGTAGTCCACTGGAAAACGCCAGAAACGAAATTCACGGGGAAGGCGAGAAATGCCGAGGGTCAACCTGTGTGAGGGCATTACTAAGGTTTATCCGGGGGTTGCCGCAATAGAATAAGTAAGATGAGGAATAGCGTCTATTGGACCATATTGAGGACATTTGGCCGTTACCTGATGTGCGGATGGGGCCAGCTCGAGGGGGTTTTAATCGCAGTAAATGTTTACAAACAATGAGTTATGAATGCCTGAGAATAGACCCACTCGGTCGCCCACTTTTTGCAGGGTGTGCACAGATATGCGTGTGATCATGCTCACGCCAAATGTGAGAGCATCATGGTCTAATTCCAGTTAGTAATTAAATATCTAGTGTGCGTTTCAGGCTTGGCGCACAAGGAAAGGGGTAGTCCCTATGAAACTTCGAATTACAATATTGTCCACTTTACTAACGGTACTTGCGGCCGGCCCCTTGTTTGCGAGCGAGATATATAAGTGGACGGACGCCGAAGGCAATGTACATTTCGGTGACAAGCCGGACGGCGCCAGGTTTGAGCGCGTCGCGATCGTGTCCCGACCAACCGACCGAGCGATGGTCCAATCTCAGAATTTCGCACGCAGAGAAGCCCGTGATACAGCGGCCAAGGAAAAAGCGGAAGCAGCAGCTGACGCCCCCTCTGAGGATGAATTGCAGACGGCTGCTGCTGAGAAGAATCAAAAGTGTGCTGAGTACAGGCAGAAGAAGCAGAAACTGGTTCAGTCACGCAGGCTATATCGCGAAGATGAGGCCGGTGAACGCGTCTATCTTGACGAAGCACAAACCATTTCCGCTCGCGCTGAGGTCGAAGGCCAGATCAGCGAGTACTGCGGACGCTAAAATTCCTCTCTTTAGGGACTCTGACCCTTTGCCAGTCCCCTCCATTGCGTGACGGGATCCCGTCTACCTGCCCCTTTACTCGCGTTACAATGCGGCCTCTCTTGAGATGAGGTTAATCTTTGGCGGAAGCACGCGACAGCGAGGATAGGCAAGCTCAGATCTATCTGCCTGACTTCCGTGCCCCCGGCACGGTACTGGTCGTGCTGTTGGTTGCCGAACTCATCGCGATCACACTAACGCTGACGTCTTATGAGCCAGGCTCGTTTCTGACTGAGCTCTCCAAAATGTCGATGTATGTTTTGTGGCTCGCATTACTAGGCACTGGCTTACTGAGTCTCATCGGGCCATGGGCGGAAAAAAAAGGCAACACCAAAGCATTTGTCATGTGTTTTATCGCGCTTGAGCTGATGTGCCTCGTGCTCGCAGAAGTCACCTGGCAAACCACCATTCGCTTTGGCGAAGCCGTCATCATTAATGACACACACGACCGTTTCATTCTGCGTACCTTCGCGGCCAGCTCAATCATCATCGCGCTCAGCATGCGTTATCTATATGTTTCCAGTGAATGGCGGCGCAGCATCGTTCTCGAAGCACAAGCACGTATCAGCGCATTACGGGCATTAATCCGACCACACTTTCTTTTCAACAGCATGAATACCATCGCGTCACTTACTCGTAGTGATCCGAAGCAAGCAGAGGTAGCCGCGATGTACCAACGCATAGAAAAACTCCGTCTGGGCGATCGTCTGAAGGTGCGTTGGAATGTTGCAGAACTTCCTATGCGAGCACAGATACCGAGCTTAACCATTCAGCCACTGTTGGAAAACGCGATTTATCATGGCATCGAGTTGCTCCCGGAGGGTGGCCAGGTTGTGGTGACTGGAAAAGTCGTAAATGACCAAATCCACATTGAAATGTCGAACCCCATCGCGAAATACGAAAAACGCAAAACCGGTGGTAACAAGATGGCGTTGCAGAATATTCGGCAACGATTCGAACTTGCTTACGCCAACAGCGCTAAGATCGATGTGACCGAAACTGACGAAAGCTATTCGGTGCGAATCGAATTTCCTTACGACGAAACTGTGCGATGAAAGTTTTGATCGTTGACGACGAAGCGCCTGCTCGAAACCGCCTTCGTCAACTCCTGGGCGACGCCCGCGACTACACGATCGTCGGAGAGGCCGAAAACGGTCAGGAAGCACTGGATATTGCTGCCCAGCATCAGCTTGACGTCGTGCTCCTGGATATCCGAATGCCGGGAATGGATGGGATTGAGATGGCTCACCACCTAAATAAATTCGAAACACCTCCGGCCGTCGTATTTACAACCGCCTACGATGAGTACGCCATCGATGCATTCGAAGCCAATGCGATTGGCTACATTTTGAAGCCCATTCGACGCGAACGACTAGCACAGGCTTTGCAGCAGGCAGCGAGACTCAATTCCGACTTGTTGCGAGATCTCAGCGACAAAGCGGGCGTTGCAAAACCACGTAAAAACGTCTGCGCCCGTGTTCACGGTGAACTAAAGCTCATTCCAATTAGCAGTGTTGGCTATTTTATTGCCTATCAAAAATATGTGAGTGTCGTGCATAGCGGTGGTAGCGATCTTATCGATGATCCCTTAAAAGCGCTTGAAGAGGAGTTCGAACGGCAGTTCGTGCGCATACATCGCGGTGCTCTAGTCGCGCTATCCGCCATAGAGAGCTTGAAAAAAACGGAAGATGGACGCACACAGGTTATGCTCCGCGATATAACAAAGGATGACGAACTCATTGTGAGTCGTCGGCACATTACCAACGTCAAGCGACGCCTGAAAAAAGGATAGACAAGTGGTCCAACAAGGTAGGATTGACATTCGAATCGCCACACGGAAAAGCGAACTCGCTTTGTGGCAAGCCCGACATGTCGCCGAGAAACTGGCGGCGTTGCCGCAGACCGGGGTTATTTCGCTGGTGCCATTGTCGACCCGCGGCGATGAAATTTTGGACAAAAGCCTGCAGAAAATTGGCGGCAAGGGCCTTTTCATCAAAGAGCTAGAAATCGCGATGCAAACAGGCACCGCAGACATCGCAGTGCACTCAATGAAAGATGTCCCGGCAGTCATGCCAGATGGCTTTTGTATCGCAGCCGTACTTGAGCGCGCGAATCCTGCGGATGCCTTTGTCTCCGCCAACAAAGTAGCTTTCGCTGATTTGCCTCTGGGCGCCAAGATCGGCAGCTCAAGCCTACGTCGGCAATCGCAGCTCCTGGCCGTCCGCCCGGATTTGGTGATCTCGCCTTTACGCGGCAACGTTAATACGCGCTTGCAGAAACTCGAGGATGGCCTGTACGACGCCATTATTCTCGCCAGCGCCGGCCTCGAAAGACTTGGCCTCGACGCGCATATCACCAGTGAATTCTCTGCCGACGTAATGCAGCCGGCTGCAGCACAAGGCGTCATCGGAATTGAGTGTCGCGAGGATCAGCAAGAACTTCGCCACATTCTTTCAGCGCTGGAACACAGCATCAGCGGACAGACCACCGCCGCAGAACGTCGGGTTGCTGCTGTATTGAATGCAAATTGTCAGTCGCCGGTAGCGAGTTACGCCATCACTGACGGCGAACACCTAACCATCGACGCGCTGGTCGCGAGTGCTGATGGAAGCACTGTTATTCGCAAACAACGTGCCGGACTGGCGACTGACGCGGAGACCTTGGGAGAACTCGCGGCGAACGACTTGCTGGAAGCGGGGGCTGGCGAGCTTTTGATTGCAGAATCCGCATGAACACCGACGCACTCGCAGGTTGCGGGGTGCTGGTCACACGTCCTCGACATCAGGCTGAAGATCTTGCCCGTGCAATAGAAAATGCAGGCGGTACCGCCATACGGTTTCCGGTCATCGAAATAATTGGGCGCGACGCCAAGGTTGTCAGCACGGAGTACAGCGCCCTGCCCGAGCCCGACGTCGTACTCTATGTCAGCAAGAATGCAGCGCACTTCGGCCGCGACATTATCATCGGGGATCGATCGAAGGTTGGCGCAATCGGCCCAGCCACCAAACACCAACTTGAAGATAACGGTCTAGCCGTTGGTATTTTCCCAACGGGTGGGTTTGACAGCGAACATCTGCTTACGCACCCGGAGTTGAGTAACGTAGACGGGAAGCGCGTTACGATCGTTCGTGGTGAACGGGGACGAGCCTTGCTCGGAGACGAGCTGAAACAACGCGGCGCGACTGTCAGTTATCTAGCCGCATACCGCCGCCAGATTCGCGACGTTCCCGAGGCAGAAATTGAGGCTTTAGACGGCATCTGGCGCACGGGTGGTGTGGATTTTGTCACGGCCTTGAGTGTTGCATCCTTCGAAAATCTCATGCAACTAATCGCCCCCTCATCGATCGAATTTTTACAGAATACCCCGCTGGTGGCGCCTAGCTCTCGTGTGATACAAACGGCTTTAGAACGGCTGCCAAATATCCCGGTCATCGAAGCAACTGGACCAGGAAATGATGACATACTCAACGCGCTGGTAGCGGCGCGAGATTCCGGAAAACATTCATGAGTAGCAAGAAAAGCGACGAACAAGACAAACCATCAGATGTATCTGAAGACGCAGGGTTTTCAGCGGTGGACGTTGACACAACAGAAGACGAATTTAGCGTAGATCCTTTGGTGTCGAAAAAGGCGAAGATAGGATCCGGTGCGGTTTCCTGGATGGCACTTATTCTTGCCGGCCTCGCTATTGCAGCGATTGGTTTCGATTACCTACGGGACCAAAGCGCAACCGGCGACGTCACCGCCGGTGAAACCCATCTACGCACGCTTACCGAATCACTAGCCGCAACCCAGAATTCGCTGGCGACCCTGGAGCAAAGTGTTGCGTCAATTGAATCAGCGGCGAATAGCACCAGCGATGCGACTGAACAACAACTCGACTCAATTGAATCGCAACTCAACTCGCGCCTACGACTATTGGAAGCGGTACCGGCCAGACTCTCCGGCTTGGAGGCATCACTCGCGTCCGTACAAGGAATATCGACAGGTGCTCGCGATGCCTGGCTGTTGGCAGAGGCTGAGTACTACATGCAAATTGGCAACGCACAGCTGCAATTGGCAAACAATCCGCAGCTTGCAAGCATCGCGCTATCGCATGCGGATGATCGCATCCTCCAATTGGCCGACCCAAGACTGACCAATATTCGAGCCGCATTATCGGATGAATTACGTGCGCTCGAGGTAATGACGAAGCCTGATACGGCCGGTATTACGCTCGCCCTTAGCAGTCTTGCTGGCGTGGTGGATTCGTTACCACTGCAGCAGGAAGTAGTCGCTCGGGCACAAGAAGCGACTGAAATTTCTTCTGATCTAAGCGGCGTTAATCGAGCGCTGGCATCCTTTAAAGGCGCTATGAGTGGCGTCGTCTCCGTTCGACGGGAAGATGAGGCCTTGCAACCCCTCATTGCTCCAGAAGCACAATACTTTCTGCGCGCCAACCTTGCCTTGCAACTTCAGGCCGCAAGATTGGCCTTGCTGCGCGGCGAGGAAGCAATTTTTCGTCAAAGTCTCGACGATGCCGACGCGTGGCTAAGCGAATACTACGATACAACCAACAGTAGCGTGCAAAGCGCGCAGCAAACGATTGCAGAGATTCGTGGCAGCACATTGTCGGTTGCCGTCCCTGACATTTCGCTATCGCTACGTCTATTGCGCCAGTTCAATAGTTTGGCCAGA
>JABIUH010000130.1 GCA_018701055.1 Woeseia sp.
CCATGCTCATCCCCTGCTGCATACCCATTATCTCGTAGCTACGATTGACTGCCTTCTTCGTCATCATCATGGCATCCGTATCCATCACCGCAATCTCTCGGGCCATTTCTAGCGCTTTCCGTAATGCGTCTCCTTCTGGCACTACCTGATTGATTAGCCCCATGGACAACGCGCGCTGCGCTGTAACTCTGTCATTTCCAGTGAAGTACAACTCCTTTGCTTGTTTTGGTCCAGTAAGCCACGGCAGTATCATGCAACCTATACCAACACCAAAACGTAATTCAGGCTCTCCAAAATAGGCATTCTCAGCTGCGATCGTAATATCGCAAGCTAATGCTAACTCGCACCCACCAGCCAAGCAGTAACCCTGCACAGCAGATATTGTTGGTTTGGAACAGTGCCAAAACCCCATGATCAACTCGAGATCTGACTCTAAGATTTTGCGATTTTCGAGAACACCTGGAATCGAATCAGAATCGTCCGCTTCTTGCAGATCAAACCCAACGCAGAATGCCCTACCGTTGCCGTTCAGAACGACAACATTTACTGACTCAGATTTTTCTACCCATCGATGAACGGCTCTTAGTTCATCGCTCATTTTTTCGTTGATCGCATTCAACTTGCCCGGTCGATTTAGCGTGACAACGCACACACCGGATTTCACATCGACGGTAATCGTTTCATATTTTTCTACCGGCACTAATACTCTCCAAAGAAGAATGGAATTAGGAACGCCCTATTGTCTTAACTACGTGGAATGACGAGTGCATCAACCGCATAGCAACCGTTTGGACCAACCAATATTGGATTAACATCTACCTCTGCTAGCACGTCGCCCAATGCGTTTGCCATGACACCCATAGATACTATCGCTTTGTTGAGACTGGACCGATCGATCGGCGAGCGTCCTCGAACACCATCAAACAACGGCGCAATTTTAAGGGCGGAAAGCGAGCGGTCTGCAGCAGCCTCATCAATTGGAGGTAACAAAAAGTGCCGATCCTTCAAAACCTCGATCAATATGCCACCGGCACCCAGCATCACTAAAGGACCAAATTGCTCATCGACGACAATGCCCAATGCTAGCTCAACATCGCCATTGACCATAGGCGATATCAGCACGCGGCTGCCGAGGCTGATCGAGAGATCGTCATACGCTTCCCGTAACGCCCTCTCATCAGAAAGCCCTGGTTTTACGCCATCCACATCCGATTTGTGCTGTATACCGGGCATCGCGGTTTTCAGAACAACGGGATAACCAAACTCGTTAGCGGAGATTAATAACTCGTCGATATTTTCAACGATTTTGTTGGGCACCATCGGCACACCAAACTCTGACAACATTGCTGCACCTTCAGACTCATCAAGTGCCTCAGATCCCGACAGACGAGCGCGCCATTTCTGCACCACCACAGGATCAGCTTCCTGAGGCATGGAGACAGGATCTCGATTTAGAAAATCGCGAAAACTAAAGGCATGCTTTGCAGCAAGCATAGCGTTTGTCGCGCCATCGAGAACGGGGATTCCCTCAAGCGAAATGTCCAGAGCAGATTCCACCCTTGGACGGCGACTCCAACTCAACGCCAGTGCCATAGGCTTACCCGTTCGTCTGAACGCCTCAAGCGGCAGATGTCGAAATTTGTCCCAGCCTTCATCCTCGAAAAAGATGTCCGTTACTAACAACGTTAGTGCTGTATCTGGGTCTTCCGCTAGTGCATCCAGGCTATGACTAAAACTGTGCTCAAAGTCGTTTCCGTTCCACGCATCAACCGGGTTAACGGCCGGTAGACCGTAGTCAAGCACCTCAGTAAGTTTCTGAGCCGTACGTTCGCTGATATCAGCGAACGGAACATCCAATCGATCGGCAAGATCAATCATCATCCCGCGAACGCCGCCAGAATCATGCACCGATGCCAACTTTCCGGGACCCAATCGAGGGTACGCAGATAAAAGTGATAACGTCGCGGCAAGTTCATCAAGATCCTGGACCCGCTGCACGCCAAAGTGTTCAAACAACGCATCGTAAGCCGCGTCATTTCCGGCCAACGCCCCTGAGTGACTTTGAGCCAACCGCGTACTCAATTCAGTTTGGCCCACCTTTATTGCGACGATAGGAATTTTCTTTTCATTTGCTTTTTTAAGCGCAGCCTTAAAGCCTGCTGGGTCACGTATTGTCTCAAGCATTAGGCCCACTACTCGCGTACTTTCAAGCTCTAGCGCATAGTCCAAATAGTCCGCTGCGGTCGTTACCAATTCTTGTCCCGGAGATACGATAAGATTGAAACGTAGGACGGGATCAATTCCAGAAAACGCACGATAAACAGATCCCGAGTGACAAATCATTGCGATTGCCCCTGACTTTAAATCATCGTAATCAAACCACGTAGCTCTGACGCCCGCCTCAAGTTGCACGGCTCCCATGCAGTTAGCACCACATACGGGAATTCCGGCGTCAAGGGCAATGCTACGCAGCCTATCGACGAGAACAGGAGGAAGGTCATCTTCAAGATAGCCGCTGGTGAAAATGACCGCGGCCTTGGCGCCTTGGGCAACGGCAAAGCGAAGCTGCTCTTCAACACGCTTGTCTCCAACGGCGAGAATCGCAAGCTCTGCAGGTTGCGGCAGCTCCGCGTAGGACGCATAGCACGGTGTGTCCAGAATAGAATCGTACCTCGGATTTATCGGATAGACCGGCCCACCAAAATTGCCTTTGAGTGCTTGATAAGTCGCCAGGTACCCGAGCGAGCCTTCCCTTCTTGATGCACCCACTACTGCAATCGAGCGCGGCTCAAGCAGTGGACGTAGGCTATGTTCTTGCATACGCAGACCTCTTTGTTATTAGTCTAATGATAACGAAATGCGTTAATAAACCTACTTCGCCCTAGAATTCAACTTGTCGGGAGAGCTAGCCATTAATCTAAAGGCTCGTGATTATCGCCATTGCGAACACGACGACGAGTACCCAGCATACTAGTCAGGTTATGCCACAATCCGCCGTTCCAAAGCGCACGTAAAGTTCGAAACCGACGAAAATCCGTCACCGCAGCACCTGCAAGCCGCACGCCAAGGTGCCGCCCAGGAAACTCAAGTTTTCTAGGCAGGTGGCTGGCATGCATCGCATCGAGTTCGTCGATAGCGAATGGACTTAATTCCATATCACCGGCTGCCTCGACGTCAGAGACCAGTTCCTCGCCAACCTCCGTTCTGGTGACAAGCACGTTAACACCTGGGGCTTCGTCAAATGTGGGTTCCCCATCTTTCATTATCCAAGCATCAGGGCACGAAACATCGGCCAGCTCGCCAATCGCGTCGGCGCAAATCTTACAACGAAACTGAACGTCATAATCCCACGGGTAGTCTTCGTTATCGAAGGAATCCTCATAGGTGAGATCGTAGGTCTTCCCTGCCTTACTTTGCACTCTAAGCGGGCCTGGCCAGCCGTTTCCACGGAATCTGAAAACCGAAACGTCTTTAGCTTCAACGCCATGAAACTTAGCGATCTTTTCCGGTGTATGAGAACTGGCGATACCGCCACAAAAAAGCGTCAAGCAATAGAGAATCTGCTCTTTTGCACGACTATCTACTTTCTGCAAATTTCGAATTGCAGCGATATCGCACGGCTTGGCTACAACAGCGAAGCGTGCGCCTTCGTCAAGTAAACGCTTAACATTAACGAGTGGTGCCGCTGGCCCATAACGCGATTGCGAACCCTCAATTACGTCCTCTTTCGTCCTGCTGACGTGCGCATCAGAAAGCATCGGATGCGATTCCGATGCTTTCACATGGATAACAGCGTCAACCTTCCCTGTTTCCAAAAGGTGAATTGCCATCGCAGTGAGCGCACCACCTGCTGCAGCCCGAAATCTAATTTCTGGGTTACTCGACCATCCCCGGTACGTCGTCCGCATAGGACCCCAAACTGAATGCATGACGCCCTTCGGTCCGGCAATTTTTGGGTCAGGTCCGGTCACATGAAGACCGGGACACACCGCCTGGAAAGTTTCCGTACTTTTATCATCGAGTGGCTTCTTAACTATCGGCCGCATCCGCCCGGCCAATGTAATAGACATCTCCACAGAGTCATCAAATAGGCTAGCGCAGAGTCCACACCCAGTGCAGAGACCTTGCGTGACGACGCTTTCGATTGGATCTGGCATTTCCCACCCAAATTGCAATTTAAAATATTGAGTCGCGCTGCAATAAATTCCAACGCATAAGCATGTTGATTTTACTGGACACGCAATGACAATCAGACACAGATTCTTAGGTTCGAAAAGTCACAACTCTTAGTTTCAAAACTGCAAAATAAAATAGAATTTATCGAAGGCGAATCCGCATTTAGAGGCCACATTGTATTTATCCTCCATCAGACATAGCAACCTTTCTTGACCGATAAGCTGTGGCTCAGCGTTTTCCTGTAGCATATCTATGCTGAAGGATGGCTCACTAACCCGCCATGCGCGCCACCTGGCCGCAAGTGCAGAAGTTGGCCAGCACTAGACATAGGGCGATAGACAGTGACCGAACAATCCAAAAATCGTTTCGCCCCGCCGGCCTCGGAATTTGTTCCTCGGTATGCGGGCATTGCCACGTTTATGCGTTTGCCCCATATTCCACCGGAGGACGCGGGCGACGCTGATATCGGTCTATTCGGAATACCTTGGGATGGAGGCACAACCAACCGGCCTGGTGCCCGTCACGGACCCCGCCAAATTAGGGACGCCTCAACAATGATGCGTAAGGTGCATCC
>JABIUH010000127.1 GCA_018701055.1 Woeseia sp.
GCCAGGGAAATTGCGGTGTACTCGCTTTCGGTCACGTTATCGAGCAGATCGGCAGCCGCGCGCAGTGCATAAAGCTCTAGCAGCGGCCAATCATCCGCGCGTAACAATTCTTCAGCCGTATCCATCGCGTCCTCGGCACGTGGCCGCTGGCTATTTTCAAGCGACACCCGGGCAACCAACAACCAAGCCGCCGCACGCGCACCGCCAGCGAATGATTCGTCAGTCAACAATGGTTCAAGAAATGTATTGGCCGCATCGTCAAACCCGCCGACGAGGACCGAGGCAGCACCGAGCTGCGCGTACGCATGGGTCGCATCGATATTGAGTGCTTCGCGATAAATGTTCATCGCCTCACCATTCTGGTGCGAATCGGCAAACAAATCGCCCCAGCGAACTCGAATCGATGCGTCGTCGGGGTTCACTGATGTTGCGAAACGAAAGTGCTGATTGGCTAACTCAAGCTCGCCCAGCGCCCACGCCGCCTCCGCTTTGATTTCCGTTGCCGAATTTCCGGCTAACAAATCCCGATAACACGACGTCGACGCCGATTTTTGTCCACTCCAGGCCAAACGATCACAGCGTAGCAAGTCGGCGTCAGTCACCGATCCGTAATGAATATCTCGCGCCTGAAGCGTCGTCGCCAGGAAGCCGGCGATAAGCGATACGACGCAAGTTGAACGACTCGTCATTGATCCAATTCTGCCTCACGCAATTCGATCTGCTCTTCCAGAGTCGCAAGCTCGAGCATGTTCTGCAACAGTGCCTCCTGATAAGCATCGGACGTCATTGAGTCTCTTCGCAGTCGCAAATCATCAATGCCTGAATTAAGTTCGTCGCGATCAGTTTGGAGTCGCCGCAGTGCCGTATCGTCAGTCGAACGCTTCGCGACCCCCAATCGTGCCAAACCGAAACGCGCGGCATTGTCGCTGTCGCCGTCAAGGCGTGGGTGCTCTGTCGCCAGCTGCCCATTTCGGTCGTAGTAGTCAGCGACCTGGCGCTCAGCGAACTGAAAGGCCTCTGCGGCCGACACGATATTGTTTTTGTCGACGTCGGCACTCGAATCCGATAATGCAACCGCAAGATAGTCACCAAATCGCGTCGCATGCCGTTCTACACCACCACGGGTAGCGAGCATCAACGTGCGACCGCCCCTTTGCAGTTTTTCTTGAACGGCTCCACTCGAGCTACCAGAATTGACCAGCAGTTGCGCAGTTGCTGGAATCGCATCCAGCACTGTTTTCAGGTCTTCGTCGGTTACATCGGGACCGGCGATATTAAATTTGTACTGATTATCATCGAAACTGCCGTGCCCGATCATGAAGACTGCCAGTCGGTCATCGCGGTTCATGCGGCTGCCAAGTTCATCAAAGAAATCCAGCAGAGTTTCCCGAGTAAAGGCGCCATTGCGAAATACCGCTACACGATCTGATGTCGTCATAGTGCTTACGGCAGTTTCGATTCCCACTACCTGTTCTGAAAATCGTTCAGCGTAACGCGGTTCGCCACCGAGGCCTTCAATAATAACAACCTGTAACTCGGCTCCCGCCGTAGCGCAAACGGTCATCGCGAATAAGATAGTGAGAGCACGAATCATCAAATCGAACTCCATCGCCGGCGCAACATCCATTCGCTCGATTTTAAGAGGAGCAGCAATAGATAAAATGCGGGGGAATCCCAGATCGATTTATGCTCTGTTTCGGTAATTCCTGAACTGCTATAACGTAAGAGGTCAGGTAATTCGGACAAATCACCGTCCGCAAAATACTGCCCGCCAGTTGCCAATGCTAAACGCTGTAACAGACCTGAGTTACGTCTGAATCCGAAATGCTCCGCCTGCCCGGTCGCGTGCAAGATGCTCGCCCGGGCGACGGCAACTGGTTCACCCTCACTTTCCGCCACGGCCTCGAAATACCAGGTGCCCGATTGCGGCGGCGTTAGCTGACCGAGAAAAACACCTGGCTCTGCCTCATCCGGCCGCATCAGTATGGAAATGCTCTCGCCACTTTCATGCGAAGCAATAGTGGTAACACCGACATCGTTCACGGGTCTGAAAGCGGCATCGCGAAACTCGGCCCGTAGTTCGATACTGATGTCGTCCTTACCTGGGTTTGCGGCGAGTGACACATTTTCTGGCGCGCTTGCGACCAACGCGCGCAACAGCTGTCGCCAAAATGTTTCATGTTTCTGATCTTCGACCGGCAGACTCATTTGCCAGCGCCAGGTACCGCCAGTCGCGAGGATAAACGCGTGTCCTCGACCGAATGCCTGCGTAACCAACAAGGGCGTTTGACCTGCATCCGTTTCAGCGTTCAGCAAGGTCACTGCGGCTGGCTTCAGGCTTCCGGTTAACTGATAGTCGGCGACTTGCGGCAACTCACGCCAGGCGTCCCGATTCTCATCGCTGTCGGACGCAAATCGGAGTATCTGGTTATCCGCACCTTGTGCGGTTAAGGAAACCGTAGACTTCAGTCTGTGAAATGAGTCTATTGTTGTTGCGGGGAGACTTGTCGGCAAAACACTCGCCAGTGCCGATTGGCCCCAACCACCGTTACCCAGACCGTTCGGACCGGCCAACATCAACAGACTGCCACCTCGATTGCTGACAAAGTCGCGAATAATTTCCTGCTGCTCTGTCGTCAATGACGCCGCCTCGACGCTACCGATAATCAACGCGTCATACGTAAATAGCTCATCGCGCGATTGCGGAAATCCATCCTGAAGTTGCAGCGCATCATCGATGCCTTGTCGGTAGAATTTGTTCGGGCTTACTCGCAAGAGCGTCGCCACGTTTAAGTCGTCGTCGTGCGCGATTGATCTGCGTAGAAACTTGTATTCCCAGCGCGGCTCGCCTTCGTAATAAAGGATGCGGTAATCCTCGTTCGCCACATTGATAAGTGTCGCTCGCTCGTTATTTCTGGATTCAGGCTCAACTGCATCGCTTTCAACGCTGAATCCCAACTGATGCGGGCCCGCTTCATTAAGCGCAACATCGACCCACGCCGTTGTCACAGTGGAATCCGCGGAGAGTTCGATCGGCATTAGCTGCACGAGATTGTCACCGTCATAAACTTTAATGCGCGCATTTGCGGCCTGATCATGACGAATGGTTACGCGTGCAGACACCGTGGACCCGGGTAGTGAATTATCCGGCACTGTAACGTTCGAGAGCTCTATGTCTTCCGGCATCGCTTCCCGCCCGACTCCAATGGTATGGATGGGGACGCCAAAGGCCGCGATTTCCGCTAACTCATCGGCGCTCAGTCCGCCATTTGTATCCGCACCATCGGACGCTAAAACAACTGCTGCCAGCGGACTGAAGCGAGCCTCGTCCAAAATTCGCAGTAATCCACCGGCCATCGAAGTGGCGTTTTCTGTCGGTATCGACGAAAGAAATGAATCAACAAGTTCCGCGCTGTCACCGAGTTCATAGTGACGCAAAGAAAGATTCTGAAGCGTATCGGCTTGAATGGCGTTGTTGAGATTTTGCCTTGCGGCTACAAAGCGTGATTCAGTTAGTCCATGTGCCATGCTCGCCGAGTTATCAAGCGCCAACGCGACCGAGTTTTCTCCGTCCCGCATAACCTGCGAACTGAGCGTTGGCTGCAGCAAAATAAACATTACCACTGCGATCATCGCGAGCTGCAGCATTCCGATAGACAGAAGAACAAATGTCGATGCGTGACTACGACGTCGATACAGCCCTGCCGCAACTGCAATAACGGCGACAACAACGAGTGCGTATAAAAGCCACTCAGGCCAATCGTTAATAAAAACTATTTCGCCACGAGCGTAGTCTTCTCGGGAATACTTAAACAGGCTCTCAAACAATTCGATGACTCACTAGTGCGTCATCGCATAGATGAGATAGTTGATGCCGAATCGATACGCGAGCGCCGTCATATTTTCCGGGTAATCGGGCCAGTCTGCATGTTCCCATGCATCGCCGATGTCCATATTGAAATTAATCGCCACCATTAGCCGGCCATCATCGTCATAGATGCCACGCCAATGGGGTGTGTAGCCATCTTTCTCGTATGTAGTACCTGAATAGAGAAACATGCGCGATGGGATTTGAATGCGATTATCGAGATCGTAAACGACATGTAACGCGGCATCGCTTTCAGGAATCTCGATAATAGGCCGGTCAGGAAATACTCGCTCCATGGACGCAACAAATGCTGCCCATTCGTAGGTGCCATGAAAATCATCCACCATTAGAAAGCCGCCGCGCAACAGATAGGCGCGCATGCGCTCAGCCTCCTGCTCGTTGAGACTCCAGTGACCGACTTCGACCGCATAGATCCATGGATAGTCGAATATTTCTTCATCGAGTGGCGTCAGTATTCTCCCTTGTTCCGCAACCGATACACGCGTCAATCGGTCAACACCACGAGAGAAATGATAGTCAGCATCCGGCCAGTCGGTCTGCCACATTTGACGACGTCCATATCCACCGCGACCGTAGCTATTCGATGAATAGGCCAATCGCACAAATTGAAACTCGCCCGGCGCTTCTCGATTGGGGCGGACAGGAGTGTCCGACTGGGTCTGCGCAGCGGGTGTTGTGATAATGAGCAACAAAGCGACAATAGTAGAAGTCGTCCAGGCTGTTTTTCTCATACTCGGCGTTTTCCTAGTTGAACCCGCAAGAGACTCTTCTCTTAATAATACAGACCATTGGTCTCGCAATTAAATTCAATCAAATTACGACCGATTAATCTCCGGATCATCTGCCTCAGTAGGACATAAGACCACGAAACCCGTATAGGCAACACTTTCGTCATCTTTCGCATTTTTCTCGGTCAATGTCGCGCAATCAGCCAGCCATTCAGATTCGGTTGCGCAAAACGCGGATCGTATGAGTTCAGTCGCTTCGCCCTCGCCACTGCGGGCCGATAAAAGCAGCTCAGGGTCGACCTCAAACCGCGCCGCTACGGTCTTGTAATAGCGTTCGATCGTACCGCGCTTCGGCTTTTCTTCGATGAGCGTCAGAAGACCTTCCTCGAATAAGGCATCAACGTGCCGATAAAGACGCGGCGCCTTTTCGCCTAACCGGTCCGCAACCTGTTTGGTGGTCACGGGAATGCCTGCGAATTCGTCCAGGAGTTTCAGTTTAAACGGATCCGACAGGAACTTTGCTTGCTCCAGTCGTTTTATGACGAATGCATCCATTCAGGTAAACCCTTGTTTTTTCGCCAAATATCAAATTTCCTGACTATTCACGTTATTATAAATATTCACGTACCAGCAAACAATCATGTCACTCACCGATTCTCTGCTCGTTATTGTTCTGGCTATCATCGTCCCCATCGCAAGCTATGTCAGCTTCAATCGAGTACTGCGATTTAATGACAATCATCCTCCAACCGGCAACGACCCTGGAGTACCAACCCCTTCCTGAGCGTTGTCACCTGGCAGGAAATTGATGGTTCTGTCGCGTATGGTGAGATAGGCATCCAGGTTTCTCGGCAATAGTGTTGGACCGTTAGCGTCGAGCATGGCAGATTACTCGCCAATCGAATTGGGGAATACCTTGCCAACACTAAAACTATTTACGAGCCCACGAGCGTGTTCGACGGCCTGCCACATTGCCCTCGAAGAATCTGGCCTGCCCTATTCCGTCGATATCATCAAGATTCGCGAGGAACAACATCAGACTGATGCGTTCTTACGCATCAATCCGTGGGGGAAAATCCCGACTTTTCTCATCGATGACGAGGTGCTAACAGAAGCTCACGCGATCCTGAGCTACATTGGTGACACAAGCGATCGCGGTTTACTGCCACAAGGCAACGCCCTGGCACGAGCGCGAGCCCACGAATGGATGAATTTTCTTACCCCAACCGTACACATCGCATTCCGACCGCTATTCAAACCACATTATTTCGTCGACGATCCCGCGCTCTACCCAAATTTGCACGCGATAGGGA
>JABIUH010000126.1 GCA_018701055.1 Woeseia sp.
AGTTCGCGTTGAATGACCTGACTCTTCTTACTTGGGTGAACAAATTCGATAGGGTCTTCTAGACTAATAATGTTGAGGCTTCGGGTGCTGTTCAAATGATCGATCATTGCAGCGAGCGTGGTCGATTTACCAGTGCCGGTTGAACCCGTCACTAGCACCATGCCTTGATGGTAGTCACAAAAGTCTCGAATGACGTCTGGCACATTCAGTTTTTCGAGGGTTGGAACTTCGTTTGGAATATGCCGAAATACTGCGCCGACGCCGGTTTCTTTGTGGAACAAGTTGACGCGAAAGCGCCCACCTTCTTCAGCTACGTAGGAGAAGTCGAGGTCCTTGCCGGCGTAGAAACGATCTTTTTGGGTGTCACTCAATATATCAGTGACATAACTTTCTAACTCGGTGTCGGCTAGTTCGCGAAATTTGATGGGCAACAAATCGCCATTCATGCGCAGCATAGGTGGGACGCCGACCGCTAAATGAATATCTGAACAGCCTTGTGCGAGCCCCAGCTTCAGGAATGAATCAATGCGTGGCATGCTTCTTCCGTTTAATAAGAGGCCAATTACGCCCATAAATCATAGGTTTGGACGTATCCTAGGCGGAATCAGGCGATCGCGCCAGTGCGCTGGCGCACATTTTAACAACGACTATGCTGGAATTACCGGGCTAGGAGTTTGCACGGTAGAAATATCCGTAGCGAGAAAGTGTCACAGCGAGGACAGTTTTTCATTCATTTGAGGCGCATTGCCGGCCGACGCAACGAAAAAGAACGGAGAAGTGGACTGGTGTAACGTTTGCGCGGTTGGACTACTTTCTACCGTGCAAACTCCTAGAGTTGAATTTCGTTAATCGCGTCCATCAACTCGTGCATCGTTTGATAGCGTTTGGACTTATCCACCGACATAGCCTTTGCGATCAATTCTGCAAGCGAATCAGGCACGTTAGGGTTAACTTCCTGACATAGTTTCGCTTTACCTTGCACATGCTGGTACATCACCGACATGTGATCCCCACGGCTGTATGGAGGAATGCCGGTTACCATTTCGTACATGATTACGCCGATGCTGTAGATGTCGGCGGCCTCATCGACTTTTTTGCCGAGAATTTGTTCGGGTGCCATGTACTTCGGTGAGCCGATGACGTAGCCGGTTTTTGTCAATTGTGTGTCGCCGCTGCTTGCCGCCGCCGCCACGCCGAAATCTACAATCTTTAGTAGCCCATCCTTATTGACCAAAATATTGGCTGGCTTCAAGTCCCGATGAATAACACCCGCCTGATGAGCGACTGCCATGCCCGTCGCCATGTCCGTGGAGAATTTCAGGGCTTTTTCAAATGCCATCGGTTTATTGTCAGGAATCTCTCCGCTTAATGTGTGTGATGGGAAGTACTCCATCGAAATCGCGTAGGCGCCCTGTAAATACAGGAAGTCGTATATTCGAATAACATTTTTGTGTGTAATCATTCGCGAGTATCGCAATTCATGCACAAATCGTTTCATCATCTCTTCATCCGATGAAACATTTGGGTTCAAGAACTTCAGAATCAAGCGCTCGTCGACGACTTGATCCTGCATCAGCAATACGGTTCCGAATGCACCCTTACCGATTTTTTCGATATATTTGTAACGTCCCTCGATGACTGTACCGGGCTCAAGTTTGGCAATATCAAGTACTGGAGACGTTTGTTCGACAATCACATCCTCGGTCACCGTTGGATCGATCTTTTGCTGCGCAGTGATGAGCTTTTCCAGTTCGTCATTCTCGAGCAGTAATGTTTGGGTGTGTACGGACATTTTTTCTGCCCGAACGTTTTCGGCCAACATACTGTCAGAATACCGCGCATCAATTTCCTTAATTGCCTTGTCAGCACTATTGATGATTGTTCTGTCATTCGATTTCTTGATTTTTTGCAACACGCCGCGAATGGTGTCGGCGTGGCTTTCATCTGCCAATTGCGAGATGGCTTTGATCGCTTCGACCTGAATTTCGCGTTCTGGTCGATTGAGCATGGGCAAGATCTTTGAAATGACATCGGCATCGCCGAGGGTTCCGATCGCTCGCACGATGACGGTATCGGATTTCCCATTCTTACCCAGCATATCGAGAAGTTTCGGCAGTGCTTTTTTATTACCCAATTGCGCTAGTGCGTCAACGGCACGTTCCCGTACCCACCAGTCTGTATCGTCGGTCGCTTTAATCAGGGCCTCGACCGCAGACTCGTCTTTTATCGCGTTTAGTATTTCAATTGCCGTACGGCGAATGTCTTCATCTTTGTCTTTGATTAGCTCGAGGACAGAATTGACGACTTTAGGACCGCCGATTTCTGCCAATGCGTCACCGGCGCGCGCGCGCACCCACCAGTCATCGTCTTTGATGGCTTGGAATAAATCCTTTACTGAATCGGGGTCGCCAATTTCATTGAGTACTTCAACCGCAGAGCGACGCGTGTATTCGGATTCATCTTTCAAGGCAGTAACCAGATACCGCACCGTCTCCGGATGATTGATCTTGACGATGACATCGACCGCTTTGTTTTGTACGTCGAGATCGGGGTCTTGCAGAAGTGCAGCGACTCTCTCAATGTTGATATGACCCTCGCGATCCGCCAATGCACTGAGTGCTGCGCTGCGCACCATTCGATTGGTATCACCGAGCTGCATTTCGAGGGCTCGATTGATATCGTCATGTTGAAACTTGGCTAGCAGGTTCATCAGGTGGATCTTGACCGCCGGGTCTTTGCCGCCCATGCGATTAATCAAATCTGGCACCATCTCTGGCGAAATAACGTCCTCGATGATGGCAAACAACGCGGCTTTTTCTTTCGGTTCCAGCTCGTATGCGCGCCGCAACAAGTCGTGCACGCTTAGGTTTTTCTTGTGAACTTTGAGCACTTCGATGAGCGCTGGTTTGGCAACTTCGGTTTCGTCAAAGAATTCCAGCAGTGCATTAGGATTGTAATTGTCGCTGCTGGATAGCGCCCAAGCTGTGCCGGCTATCACGCGCTCGCCACCATCAGACAGACCTTCCTTGAAAAACTTCAGGGTCTTGTCATTGACGTAGCTGGAGAGGATGTCGACAAAAACCATTGTGTGACTTTTATCGCTCATGGCGAGTGCATCAATAATGCGCGGAATGACTTTCGGCCCGATTTTCTTCAGGCGTTCAATCGATTTCTGCGCCGTTGGGCTATTGGTATCGGTTTGGCTAGTCAATTGGCCAATGAGTTGATCTGCTCTGAAGCGGCCGAGAATCGCCACTAAGACTGCCCGGCGACGCGGAGTTCTGCGGTCGGGGATTTGCCGACAGAAGCATTTGGCAGGCGATCGCCTCTAATGCAGGCGACAACAGTCCCTACAGATGAGTCAATCTGTTTCTTGAAATCCAACGGCATCGAATCGGTTATCGCATTTGCCCAAGCAATCGAGAGAATTCGCCTTCCATATGGCAAATTCTGTATCTCATCGAACTATTTCTGGTCAATATTATGCCACATTGGCTCCTTCCCGAAGCGTGAACTGCGGAGGATCTCCGGCAGTTAAGAAATCCACTATCCCTTGCGGCTATTGGACTGTTCTGTGGTTACAATACCGACCCCAGATGGTATGCCCATCAATTTTCTGTCTAATAAAGTGAAAATACGAATAATGCCGGATCCAACAGAAAAAGATGTTCGAAAACGCCTTAATTCACTGTCCATAGTCGGTCTAGATTGTACTTTGGGCGATATTGCAAAGATTACAGAACTTACGCTTGCGGACGATCGTGCGCACATCGGTATCGAGCTTGGTTTGCCGTTGGATGTCGTGGCAGACGACCTAAAGGATGCGATTCGTGAAGCACTGCAAGACGAATGCGGGCTTGATGATGTTGCGATTGACCTGAGCACCAAAATTACCGCCCATGGGGTCCAGAGAAACCTTAAACCTTTACCTAACGTACGAAATATCATCGCGATCGCATCAGGAAAGGGCGGCGTCGGGAAATCGACGACCGCGGTGAATCTTGCGCTTGCATTGGATCGGGAGGGCGCGAGTGTCGGTATTCTCGATGCGGACATCTACGGACCGAGCATACCGCTGATGCTGGGGGTGCCCAACAAACGGCCAAGCAGTGAAGATGGCCAATCAATGATTCCGCTGCTAGCACATGGGCTGCAGGTCATGTCGATCGGCTTTCTGATTGACCCTGATCAACCGATGGTTTGGCGTGGTCCGATGGTGACCCAGGCGCTCAATCAAATGCTGCAGCAAACACAGTGGGATGACCTCGATTATCTAATAGTCGATATGCCACCCGGCACAGGCGATATCCAGTTAACGCTTTCCCAACAGGTGCCGGTAAGCGGCGCTGTCATTGTTACTACGCCTCAAGATATTGCTTTGTTGGACGCGCGTAAGGGCTTGCAAATGTTTCGCAAGGTAAACGTGCCAGTCCTGGGCGTCGTCGAGAACATGAGTACGCATCTGTGTACCAACTGTGGGCACGAAGAGCCGCTTTTCGGCAGTGGCGGAGGGGCGCGGATGGCGGCAGAGTACGATGTTGAATTGCTTGGCCAGCTGCCATTGGATGTGCGTATCCGTGAACAAACGGATAGCGGTCAACCAAGCGTTGTTGCAGAGCCTGAAGAAGCACCCGCAGAAGCCTATCTAAAAACGGCCCGGAAGATGGCGGCCCGGCTTGCGATGCAAGGCAAAGATTACAGTGCAAGATTTCCAAAAATCGTTGTTGAGGAAAGCTAGTGATCGATCACCCCGACCGGGTTGGTCTACTAGTGAATGCTACTCGGCACAGGAGAACGTAGCCCGCATGAGTATTAAAGCTGACCGTTGGATTCGGAAAATGGCTGCGGAGCAAGCGATGATAGAACCGTTTGAGCCCGGCCAGGTTCGCGAGCGCAACGGCGAACGCATTATCTCCTACGGCACGTCGAGCTACGGGTACGATGTTCGTTGCGCCGATGAATTTAAAATATTCACCAATATCGAGTCCACGCTCGTTGATCCGAAGGCTTTCGATGAGTCGAGTTTTGTCGATAAGCAAAGCGATGTTTGCGTCATTCCGCCAAATTCGTTTGCACTGGCGAGGACAGTGGAATACTTCAGAATTCCGCGCAGTGTCCTGACCATTTGTCTCGGCAAATCCACGTATGCCCGTTGCGGGATTATCGTTAATGTCACGCCCCTTGAGCCTGAGTGGGAAGGACATGTGACCTTGGAATTTTCGAATACCACGCCGTTGCCGGCCAAGATCTACGCCAATGAAGGCATTGCGCAGATGCTTTTCTTCGAATCGGACGAAGAATGCGAAGTGTCTTATGGTGATCGCGATGGCAAATATCAGGGTCAACTGGGTGTGACCCTGCCGAAAGCCTAAGGGCTGGGTTCAGTGTGGTGAATTCACATCGTATTGCAGCGGCTGATTGAGTCGTTTGCCGTCGAGCCAGGCATGCCCGTCCGCAAACGCTAGGCGCCCGGTCACGAACAGCTCGACGACCTTTGGATAGATGCGATGTTCAACTTCCAGCACTCTGGCGGCAAGTGATTGGGGAGAATCATCGGCGAGCACGGGGACCCGTCCTTGCATAATGCGCGGCCCGCCGTCCAATTCTGCTGTCGCAAAATGAACGGTGCTGCCGTGCCATTGATCGCCGTTAGCCATAGCCTTTTCGTGCGTATCCAACCCCGGATATTTTGGTAGCAAAGAGGGGTGGATGTTGAAAATTCGTCCAGCGAAATGATTGATAAACGCTGGGGTCAGAATACGCATGAATCCAGCCAGAATGATGATGTCGGGATGATGTGGTGCAAGCGTCTCGATGAGTGCGCGGTCGAAATCATCACGCGATGAGAAATCCCGGTGATTGACAATCGCCGTCTTGATTCCGGCAGATGATGCGCGGACAAGGCCGCCTGCCGTGGGTTCATTGCTTAGTACGAGGCCGAGATTAACGTCAAGCTCACGTGCAGCACCGGCATCAATGAGCGCTTGCAGATTGGTGCCCCCCCCTGAAATCAGAACCGCTGCGACTGTCATCGGAGCATTCACGAATAGTTCGGGCTAGATGAAATCGACCGGTCCGGAACCGGCAATCACGCGGCCCAGGCGCCAGGCGCTTTCCCCGCATGCATTGAGCAGGTCAATTGCTGCGTCTGCGTTGTCGGCCGCCACGATAACGACCATACCGACGCCACAATTGAACGTGCGGCGCATTTCGTCAGTTTCGATTCTTCCGATTGCCTGCAGCCAGTCGAAGATTGGCATTTGCTGCCAACTATTGACGTCAATTTCTGCATGCACGTTTTCGGCGAGAATGCGTGGAATATTCTCTGACAGCCCGCCGCCAGTAATATGCGCGAGACCACGAATCTCCAGTGTCGATTGCAGCTCAAGAATGGAGCGAACATAAATTTTGGTCGGCTGCATTAATAATTCTTCGGCAGGTGAGCCGTTGACGTCACGATTCTCCGCGATTTCCAGAACTTTTCGGATCAGGGAGTAGCCGTTCGAATGAGGGCCGCTTGAGGCGAGTCCGATGATTACGTCATCTGCCTGAACGGACGATCCATCAATGAGCTGGCTTTTTTCAACGGCCCCGACGCAGAATCCAGCGAGATCGTATTCGCCAGCGGTATACATGTCAGGCATCTCAGCTGTCTCGCCGCCAATGAGCGCGGCACCCGCTTGTTCACAACCGTCCGCAATGCCGCTGATAACCGCTGCGGCGACCTCTGTATCGAGCTGTCCGCACGCGAAGTAGTCGAGAAAAAACAACGGCTCGGCACCCTGGACCAGCACATCGTTGACACACATTGCGACAAGATCGATGCCGATCGTGTCGTGTTTGCCCGTCACATGCGCTAATTTGAGTTTCGTGCCTACGCCGTCGGTCCCTGATACCAATACCGGCTCCTTATAGCGATCCGGTGGGATGGCAAATAGTCCTCCAAAACCGCCCAGTCCAGCCAGGACCTCCGGCCGGCGCGTTCTGGCAACCATCGGCTTGATGCGCTCTATCAGTGAGTTTCCAGCGTCGATATCAACGCCAGCATCTTTATATGTGAGTGGTTTTGTTGTCATGCTTCAAATTCGTGGGCATCAGGCCATGTGATTGCGGGTCGATGTTGGTAAGCCCTTCTGTTGGAGTTTAAATATTCTGCCAACAAGTTAGGAGGCCAACTGTGAGAACGATATAATAGAGCTTCAGCCGGTATCGGGAAACCATCTTTTTTGGCCTTCGCTGGCCGGGCAAATTAAATGCGAGACAAGGCGATCAATTTGGGCAACGACCGGAGATCATCCGTTCGGCTGAGCTTGCTGTTATGCGGGCTGGCATCGCTCGCCGGCGGCTGGCAAGCCCCGCTGGCATGGGGCGTCGAAATGGAGTCTCTCTATACGGTGGAGGTGCCGCTTGATCCTGACAGCGGGGATGCGGAGGCGGATGCAAATCGCGCTGCGCTAAATGAAGTTCTCATTCGTATCACCGGTTCTACGGATATTGCCGAATCCGAAGATATGCTCGATTTATTTCCCAATCCGCGGATGTTTATCAGTCAATATCAGGAAGGACGCGGCGACACCCTTATTGTGTCTTTTGAAGGCGAGGCTTTGGAGCGCGTGTTACGCCAAACAAGTGCGCCCGTTTGGGGCTCGGACCGGCTGCTGACAATCGCCTGGCTGGCGGTAGATTGGGGAATGGGTGTGCGTGAAATTATTGGTTCGGATGAGCAAACTCGTCCGCCAGCGGCTAATCGCACCATCGACCGTAACAAGATGCTGCGCGAACGTATGGAGGCAGTCGCTACGCGACGTGGCATTCCAATCGTATTTCCGCTGCTGGATGCGGAAGATCGACAACGCATAGGGTTTAGCGATATCTGGGGTGGATTTGACGAACAGCTCATTGCGGCCGCAGAGCGCTACGGCGCCTCATCCGTGTTAGTCGGGCGTCTCCGACCAGGCTCGGCTCAAGCGAACCGCTGGACTTGGTACAACGATGGCCAACGGCTGGACTGGACTGGCGAGCCAGAAGATGGGCTAAACAT
>JABIUH010000338.1 GCA_018701055.1 Woeseia sp.
GCGATCTCGGCATTTTCGCTCGACAGTAACGGCTGGTAACGGTAACAGGTCTCGCTGACGCCAAACGCCTGGCAGACTAACCGGACACTTAGGCCGCGTGCCGAGGCCGCCTTCTTGGCCATCTCTTTGCGTCGAGATGGCGATGGAAAATCACGCGCTGAAAGATCTCATTGAACGCTTCAATCGTTCGTATCGAAGCGAAGTGCTCAGTACCTGGTTGTTCCGCAATCTCGATGAGGTCTGTGAAATCACCTGGGCATGGATGCTCGAATACAACGAAGAAAAAGACCATGATGGCCTTGGTGGGCTGACGCCCGCTGAGGTTCTCGCTAACGCCAGAGTCTCTACTTTAGAGTGGTCCACTTGACGGGGAAGCTTACGGAATGACCGATGGTTGCTTCGCGTGTCACAGTACTTTTAAAGAACGCGTTGCCGCTGTCCTCAACCAGGAACAGGATCCGTCTGGCCACAGATAGCCAATGGGCTCAGCTCACTGATTCGACAATGCACGAAAAAAATGGGCCGCCCGGTGGACGCCCCATCGTTCGTGACTTAAAGCTCATTCATTACTGCTTGCGAGTGTAGGGATCGAAAAGGGTACGGACCCTGTGTAGTCCCGCCAATACTGATTCCAAAGAGCCTGAGCGCCCCGATGTTTGTTTGGCGATCCCGATTAAACCTTCTTAGAGCGACGTTCACCGCTACGGGGCGCACTTCGTGCGTCCTACTATACAAAACGGATACCGGTGGTAACACTGCAACTTATTAATCCTAGCAACTAGTTATGGTGTTACCAATTGAGGATCTTGGCTTTGAGTTAGATATTGACGATACTGGCTGCAGACGATCGAATTGTTTTTTTGCACCTCGTGTTCGTGCTTCACTATCGATCAGCCGCTGTACGCAAAAACATTATCCAAGGACTAAATCCGAATGACTGACAATTTCGAACTGTGGAACCTGAAAGTCGAGATAGTCGGCGACGAAACTACGATGATTTGCAAACACACAGTGGGCGACTCCTTTAAAGTATGTGGAGAAGACATTACGTTTTCAACGGGACAGTCATTCTCAATGTATGCACTCGCCGCTATTTTGCCGCTACTGCCGGCGAAACAGCGGCAAACACACGAAAATGATTGGATGACTACCGACGCTGACATTGCTTGTCCTGATCCAAATTGTGGCGCTCGCTTTCGGATATCCCGAACCGGCAAGACCGTTTTTAGTCACAGTGATACGACTGTGGTACCGCTAAAAAAGAACGTCGATGATTGAGGTACCGCGCGTCGAACTTGCGCCCGGATATTCTGTTGCCAACATCATAAATGGCTGTTGGCAACTATCACCTGGTCACGGCGGTGGGCCTTCCTCAACCAGGAACACAAAGAACCATTTTGCCCAATTAGTCGACCATGGCTTTACGACATTTGATTGCGCCGATATCTACACAGGTACGGAAGAAATATTGGGTGAGTTTCGGCGCTCACATGTCAATCGTGACCAGATTCAAATTCATACGAAATTCGTACCGAACAAGCAATCACTTGGGCAACTCAATGACAGGAAAATCGACGCAGCAATTAACTTGTCACGAAAAAAATTAGGTGTTGATCGTCTTGATCTGGTCCAGTTCCATTGGTGGGACTATGACGTACCCGGACTTGAACGAATGTATGAGCGACTGTTATTCGCGAAAAGTATCGGCAAGATTCGCTTGTTAGGTGTCACCAATTTCAACACCAAACAATTGCGAAATCTCATAGAACATGATGCGTCCATTGTATCCGTACAGACACAGTTTTCGTTAGTTGATCGCCGTCCGGAACAGATCATGAGTCCATTCTGTGTAGAAAATCGCGTTGGTATGTTGTCGTACGGCGTACTCGCAGGTGGATTTTTTAGCGAAAAATTTCTTGGTCAACAACTACCCACCGGATTGAATCGGTCGCAACAAAAGTACCGATTGATAATTGATGATGCAGGCGGTTGGGAGAAATTTCAGAAGTTACTGGATCTGCTTGATGACATTGCGAAGAAACACAATTCAAAAATTCACTCAATTGCGAGTCGCTGGGTCCTGGATCAGCCAGGCGTTGCCGCAATCGTGCTTGGCATTGGTAGCCGGTCACGGGCAACGGAGAATCAGGCCATTGCAAGAATACAATTGGACGCTGAAGATCGTCAGCACATATGTCAGTTCCTGGCCACGCAGTGCGACCCGCGAGGCGATCCTTATGACTTTGAAAGAGAAGTTGGCAACGAGCACCATAAGATAATCCATACAGATTTACAGGATTTCACGGCATAATAATGGCAGGAGCGAATCCAGTACCTGGCCAGCGCAAATGGTCGAACAACCTGATGTTCCTGGCAGCTGCAATCGGCAGTGCCGTTGGTATTTCCAATGTATGGAAATTCACCTATGTAGCAGGCGAGAATGGTGGTGGTGCTTTTGTTCTCGTTTACATTCTCGCAATATTTTTCGTTGCGCTGCCTGCGCTAATCGCGGAATTCCTTATCGGCAGACGAGGTGGTGCCAGTGTCGTTAAAACGATGGATAACCTCAGACAGCGGGACGGCATAAGCCGTACCTGGCGATACTACGGTCAGATGGCCGCGATCGGGGCGTTCATCGCACTCAGTTTCTACAGCGTCATTGCCGGCTGGACCATTGACTATTTTTTTCGCAGCATAACCGTTGGCTTCTCCGGTATCACAGCTGCGCGAACCGAAGCTGTCCTAGATGAATTAATGTTCAGCCCTGGACGCATGATTTTGTCGCAGTTAATTTTCCTTGGCTTGACTGCCATAACTGTTGCCGCTGGCATTCGTAATGGGCTCGAGAAAGTCTTGCGGTGGTTAACCCCGGCCCTTTTCATATTGTTGATTGTGCTCCTCGTCTATGCCGTATTGGCGGGTGATTTTAGGGCTGCCGCCAAATTTCTTTTTGTGCCCGATTTCTCCAAACTCAACGCAGAGGTCGTTTTATTGGCGGTCGGCCAGGCGTTTTTCTCCCTTGGGATTGGACTCGGCGTGCTACTTACCATTGGTGCCTACATGGACCAGAACACTTCCATACTTCGTGCCAGTCTCATTGTCGCCGGCGCCGATGCGGGAGTTGCTCTGCTTGCCGGCCTCGCCATATTTCCAATTGTTTTCGCCCACGGCCTGTCACCCGCCGAGGGGCCGGGTCTGATTTTCATGACCCTCCCTATCGCTTTCGGGGGCATGCCAGGAGGAGCCATACTTGCGCCGTTGTTCTTCAGTCTTATGGCCATTGCAGCACTGACATCTGCAATCACAATTCTCGAAGCAATTGTTTCTACTATTGAAGATTACAGCACGATGTCTCGGCGCAAGATTGTACTGCTGGTGACATTTATGTTGTGGGTTGCCGGTCTTGGCACGGTATTTTCTTTCGGCAAGTTACAGGATTTTCATCCGCTAGGAATTATCCCGGCGTTTGAAAGCAGAAACATCTTCGAGTCGCTCGACTATATTGTCTCAAACTGGATGATGCCGGCCGGCGGAATGCTGATTGCGTTGCTTGCCGGCTGGGGACTTGGACGACCTGCGACAAGCGAGGAACTTCGACTGCCGCGCAGCACTGTCTATAGAGTCTGGCTCATACTTGTCCGTTACGTTGTGCCAGCGGCTATCGGACTCATATTCATTTCGAATTTACGATAGCGGGTTGCCCGATGCCCTAGCGACGAAGTGCCCCAACGCCAACAGTCAACTTGCCTGGCCACTAGATAGCTCAGCAAGAAAGGGAAAATCTGGACATCCACTAATTGCCGCATCAATGCCGACTGACTGCACTTCGGTAGTGAATTCGGTTCGTTAGTGGATTTCGGCCGGTCTCGTTTGCTACAGAACCATGCAGTGAATGGTTTGATGGATGTCCTTATTTGTTGTTATTTTTTTGTGTCCTGTTATTTGTAGGCTAACCGTTCGCCTGCATGACACAAAGCGTATTCGCGCGATTCACTTTCGCTCACAACGAATCTCCCTCAAGCTCTCGTTTGCGCCACAAAAGAAATAGCGATGGAATAACGACGAGCGTCAGGATTGTTGCGCTGACCATCCCGCCGACCATCGGGGCTGCGATACGACGCATGACTTCGGATCCGGTACCACCGCCCAACATGATCGGCAAAAGCCCGGCAATAATGGTGGCAACTGTCATCATGATCGGGCGGACACGAAGCACCGCCCCATCCACAACCGCCTGTTCAATATCCCTCAAGGAAAGTTTGCGACTTTGCTCCTCCGCGGTACGCTTATGGGCCCGAATCGCCTGATTGAGATACACAAGCATCACGACTCCGATTTCCACTGCGACGCCCGCGAGCGCGATGAATCCGACAGCGACCGCGACCGAAAATTCGTAGTCAAGGAGAAACAGTAACCAGAGCCCGCCGATTAGCGCCAGCGGCAATGTGCCGATGATGATTGCCACTTCGGCGAAACGGCGAAAATGGAGATAGAGCAACAAAATAATAATTGCCAGTGTGACCGGACCTACAATCGAAAGCCGTTCCTTTGCTCGCACCATGTATTCATATTGCCCGGACCACGCCAACGAGTACCCGGCCGGCAGTTCAATGTATTGAGCGACTACTCGCTGAGCATCTGCCACATACGAGCCCAAATCTCGGCCTGAAATATCGATGTAAGTCCAACCGTTTAATCGAGCATTTTCGCTCTTTATGACTGGCGGACCATCAACCACCCGGACGTCAGCGACATCCGCCAGCGCTATGCGCGCACCTTGGGGAGTCACAATCGGCAATAAACGGAGTTTCTGCACAGAATCGCGAACACGTTGCGGATACCGTATGTTTACAGGATAGCGTTCCAGACCTTCCACGGTTTGCGTAACGTTCATCCCGCCGACCGCCATTCTTACGACGTCTTGTACGTCATCAATATTCAACCCAAAACGCGACGCTCGTTTCCGGTCAATATCGACATCGACGTAACGTCCTCCGGCAACGCGCTCCGAATAAACGGACGCGGTGCCTTCGACCTCGGCCAGAACTCTTTCCAAGTCCTGACCAATTTGCTCAATAACCTTTAGATCCGGTCCTGCCACTTTGACGCCGACCGGCGTTTTGATTCCGGTGGCCAACATATCAATCCGATTTTTGATTGGCATCACCCAGACGTTGGTGAGTCCGGTATATCTAACCGAACGATCAAGTTCGGCGCGTAAGCGCTCCGGTGTCATTCCGGGTCGCCATTCATCACGAGGCTTGAACTGAATCACCGTTTCGATCATTGTCAGCGGCGCCGGATCAGTCGCAGTTTCGGCACGACCGATCTTGCCGAAAACACGCCGCACTTCAGGAACCTTGAGAATCATTTTGTCGGTGTTCTGTAGAATTTCCCGCGCCTTGTCGATCGACACACCTGGATAAATCGTTGGCATGTACATCAGATCACCCTCGTCCAGTGGTGGCATAAACTCTGAACCAATCTGAGTTGCGGGCCACAAGCCGATGGCCAGAACGATTGCCGCAAGCCCCAATGTTCCTCTCGGATACTGAATTACCGCGCGGATAATGGGCCGATAGGCGACAACCAAGATACGATTAATCGGATTGCGATGCTCTGGAGTCACATGGCCTCGAATGAAATACCCCATGAGCACGGGAACCAACGTGATGGATAATCCAGCCGCGGCCGCCATCGCATAGGTTTTGGTGAACGCCAATGGGGCGAATAGGCGACCCTCTTGTGCTTCCAGCGTGAAGACCGGCAGAAAACTCAACGTTATGATGATTAGCGAAACGAAGAGTGGTGGACCCACCTCGGTCGCGGCATCCGCAATGACCCGCCAACGATTTTCGTCAGTTAATGGTTCTTTTTCTATATGTTTGTGAACGTTCTCGACCATCACTATCGCCGCGTCCACCATTGCGCCAATCGCGATCGCGATACCACCCAATGACATGATATTCGCGTTTATGCCCTGCATTCTCATGGCGATAAATGCTATGAGTATGCCCACTGGGAGGCTAAGAATAATGACGGCTGAAGATCGCAGGTGAAACAAGAACACGGCGCAGACGAGTGCGACGACCAGAAACTCTTCAATCAGTTTTCCCTGCAGAGTATCGACCGCTCGCTCAATCAGTGCGGACCGATCGTACGTCGTTACGATTTCTACACCCGCCGGCAGGCTTCGTTGTAGCTCAATAAGGCGCGCCTTCACCGCGTTTATCGTCTTAAGGGCGTTTTCACCCCACCGCATAATCACAACGGCACCCACTACTTCACCCTCGCCATCCAGATCGGCGATGCCTCGTCGCATCTGAGGGCCCAACCGAATATCGGCGACATCCGACAGCAGCAACGGAGTGCCATCATCGTTGACACCCAAAGGTATGTCACCGAGATCCTCAATGCTCTGCAGATAGCCGCTTGCGCGCACCATGTATTCTGCTTCACCCATCTCGATCACCGAGCCGCCGGATTCCTGGTTGCCTTTCTGGATTGCCGTCTTTAGAACAGAAAGCGAAATGCCGAATGCACGCAGCTTGTCCGGTTCTACAACAACCTGATATTGCCGGACCATGCCACCTATCGTCGCAACTTCAGAAACGCCCGGCACAGTTTGCAGCTCGTACTTAAGAAACCAGTCCTGTAGCGAGCGCAATTCCGCCAGATCGTTTTGTCCGCTGCGGTCGACCAGCGCGTATTCGAATATCCAGCCAACACCCGTCGCGTCGGGACCCAGGGCCGGCTTCGCGTTGTCGGGCAACTGCCCGGAAATCTGACTGAGATACTCGAGCACTCGCGAGCGTGCCCAGTAAAGATCCGTACCGTCCTCAAATATGATGTAGACGTAAGAATCCCCAAAGAATGAGTAACCGCGCACGTTGGTCGCTTTCGGTACAGAAAGCATTGCAGTTGTAAGCGGATACGTAACCTGGTCCTCCACTACCTGAGGGGCCTGTCCAGGGAATGAGGTCTTGATGATCACCTGAACATCCGAAAGATCGGGCAGCGCATCGACGGGAGTCTCGCTTAAAGAATAGAGTCCCCATGCCGTAACGAACCCAGTCATTATTAGCACGATCGATCGGTTTATTATGGACCAGCGGATAATTGCAGAAATCATTGTCAGTTATCCATACGATCGAATGCCGATGCTATGTTCGATTCCGAATCAATCAGAAACTGCCCGGACACAACCACCAAATCACCTGCCGATAACCCGCGTCGGATGGCAATACGGTCGCCAGACTCGATACCAATCGTCACCGGCCGACTACGGAACCTGCCCTCACCGAGGGCCACAACAACACGGTCAACTGACCCGCCGCGAATGACCGCTTCTCGAGGCACATGAACAACCTCGCCAAAGCCAGATGCAAATATTGTTACGCGGGAGAACATGTTGGGCCGCAAGGCGGCGGAAGTATTTTCGAACCGTAGACGCACAGTAAGCGTGCGCGTCTTCGGATCAAGTTCGGGATACACGTAATCAACGACACCGTTCCACTGCTGGCCTGGCAGGTAGTCAAATTCAACTATTGCGCTTTGCCCAGCTTCCACCCACGCCGCCTGTCGTTCGAATACTTCTGCCATTACCCATACCCGGTCCAGTTCCGCCACGGACATAACTTCCGTTGCCGGCGTTACGAAGATTCCTTCACGTACACCAAGATGAGCGATGATGCCGTTGGATTCCGCGTAAACCGGTGTGCGATGGCGAATCGCCTTTTCGCTCCTGAGCCGCTCGATTTCATTCGCGTCAACGCCCAGTGCTGCCAATCGCGCGGCTGAC
>JABIUH010000125.1 GCA_018701055.1 Woeseia sp.
CCAAACCGCAGGACGGACCGCAACAAGGGAAACCCATTCGAATTGAATTGTCGTCTCGTTCGCCGAAAGTGCTTATGGCAGCTACCGCAAAAATTCGAGATGCCTTGGATTCGATGGAAGGCATTTTCAATGTAGATGACTCACGCCCACTGCCCGGTATCGAATGGCGGATCGACGTCGACCGTGCCGAAGCCGCAAAGTTTGGCGCTGACATCACGATTGTTGGCAATATGATTCAGCTTGTGACCAACGGGATCAAGATTGGCGAATATCGCCCGGATGACGCGGAAGATGAGATCGATATTCGCGTGCGATATCCTTACGACAGTCGGAATCTCGCACAGATCGACACGCTGCGTATACCAACTGCGACCGGCCTTGTGCCCATTAGCAATTTTGTTACGCGCGTCCCAGCTAATAAAGTTGGCACAATACAAAGAACGGATATGCGTCGAACAATGCAGGTCGAAGCGGATGTTATCAATGGATATTTGGATGCAGACATCGTCAATGAATTAAAAGCTCAGCTGGAATATCTCTCAATCGATCCTTCCGTCACCGTACAATTTCGTGGCGGTGCGGAGGACCAACAAGAAGCACAAGCATTTCTGATGAAAGCGATGGGTATTGCCGTCGCGGCCATGGCAATTATCCTGGTTACTCAGTTCAACAGCTTGTTCCAGGCGTTTCTGATTCTCACGGCAGTCATTTTTTCCACCGGTGGCGTGTTGTTAGGTCACCTAGTCATGGACAAACCCTTCGGTACCGTGATGAGCGGTGTTGGCGTTATTACGCTCGCCGGAATCGTCGTCAACAACAATATCGTTTTCATCGACACCTATAATGTATTGCGTAGCCACGGTGCAGCTGCGTTCGAAGCAATACTGCGCACCTGCGCAGTGCGATTACGACCGGTTTTGTTGACCACGGTAACGACCATATTAGGATTGATGCCGATGGTATTCGGCGTCGATATAGACTTAATCAACCGAGATGTGTCTGTCGGTGCACCATCCACTCAGTACTGGACGCAGCTTTCTTCTTCTGTCGCCGGCGGATTAGCATTCGCGACTATCCTTACGCTATTCCTGACGCCAAGCCTTTTGATGATTGGTTCCAACACGTCGGACTGGTTAGCCACACATAGAGACCGACATCGTAGTGCCCCGGCCCACGCCCAACCCTAAATCTTCCAATTGAGGTCAGAGTCCTGCTCTGACCTCAATTTTTGAAGGTGCATCCAAACAGCCGTTTCCGGCATCTAAATCATATAGAGGGTAGAAAACGGCCTCGGTTGGACCCTAAGAAAGCCGTGGAAAACGTTTGCCGGAATTATTCTTATTTGTCTGATCGGCGTCGCACCACTTGTATTAGATTTGGTCAAGTTCGATGCATTCCCTCAGGACGTCAGTCGACGCCTCTATATGCCACTGCACATTGAAGGCGAGCATCCGCTGGAACGGGTCGAAGCGAACGTCGCGGCAATCGAGGCAACTCTTTCAACAACCGAAATAGTGGAACGTATTGAGTAAAGCATGCCTATTATCGCTATCGGAAAATCGAGTTTTGTGTTCGATCAACAAGGTGATGGTGAGGGTTTAAGCCTGCAGATTCCAGGGGATTCGACGGCCGCTTTGAACGAAATCGGGCTTGATATAGCTCGACTTCTCGTCACAGTGGACGGCCTAGAGAATGTCTGTACCGATTCAGAATTCGGTGATCGTGAAGTGCAAATCACAATCGATAGAGCGCTTTCGGACACCGGCAACTGACCGGGAGGTACTGAGCCAGACTACTGCTTGAATCGATTCTGATGCTCGGTGTGGTCTTTCCACCCTGACGATGGCGAATCTATTCTAACCAGCCCGTCATTGCGGCGAACCCAAATTCTGCGAAGCCCGCTGGACAAGAGCAGCAAGATGAACGCACTCAGGAACCATCTGTCCATTGCACCCCCACCGCCATGACCCTGATTAACCACAACCTGTACCGGCACGATCGGGACGTCGAACTCGAAGTCTTCCAGCGGCAGGAATGCGAGTGCTGAGGTTTCGTCGGGACCAAAGCTGGTCAAGAACGCATTGTCATAGTCATCGAACAACTCGACTAGAATATCGTAACTTCCGGTCGGGTAACCCGCCATTAATTCGGTCACTAAACCGTATTCGTCAGTCGCGCTGGTGCCGAAAATCGTAAACGTCTCTGTCTCCGCGTATTCATTCCATGGTCCACCATCCAGACTGAGGTAAAGCACGGCGTAGACATCGGCGGATATGAAATTCGTATCAACGTCAAAGAG
>JABIUH010000124.1 GCA_018701055.1 Woeseia sp.
GACACTCGATGCAAAGGCGCTCGATGACAATGCGCCCAGAGCGCAATATCTCGAACTGGTTGCCAACTGGGTTCCCCGAGCGTCTACAGAATCTGTTGGCTATCGTTTGGTTAGAGCCTTTCGACAGGAGGTAGCGGATCGGGTTATCAAAATGGTCATGCAGCCTGTATTACAAAAATACGGCGACGACGCACGCTTGCGTATAAGCAATCAATTCGAAGCGCCTCTTTGGACGTTGGTCAGCCAGAAACCTGAGCATCTGTTGCTAGCAGAATATGCCGATTGGGATGATTTGTTATTGCAGTCTGTTGATACGAATATTGAGTTTTATGCCGAGAACTATGACGACGGGTTGGAAAACCGGACTTGGGGCGAACGAAACACTGCTGCGATTCGACATCCACTCAGTTCGGCCGTTCCGTATTTAGCGCGTTGGCTGGATATGGCGGCTGATCCGTTGGCGGGAGATTCAAAGATGCCGCGCGCGCAAGGTCCTGGTTTTGGCGCGTCTGAACGATTCGCTGTGGCACCTGGTGACGAAGAGAACGGTTATTTGCACATGCCGTCCGGTCAGAGCGGTCATCCGCTGTCAGAGTACTATGCGGCCGGCCATGAAAATTGGGTCAAAGGCCGAGCAAGCCCTTTTTTGCCGGGGCAGGCGCGTCACACGCTAACGTTGCAGGCAGGGAATTGAGCATCGATACTGCAACTGATTAATCAGAATTCTACGGACATCGAATATGACCAATAAAACTTTTACAGGCACGAGTTCATACATTGCGACCGACGACATGAAAATGGCCGTCAATGCGGCTGTAACACTCGAACGTCCAATTTTGATCAAAGGAGAGCCGGGCACCGGGAAAACTCAACTAGCGATCGAGATTGCAAGCTCTTTGGGCAGGCCGTTGTTCGAGTGGCATATCAAATCGACGACCAAAGCGCAGCAGGGCTTGTACGACTATGACGCAGTTGCGCGCCTGCGCGATTCACAGTTAGGCGACGATCGCGTGCACGATATTGCCAATTATATTGTGCGTGGAAAAGTCTGGGATGCGTTTGCCGCCGACGAACAACCTGTACTGCTGATTGACGAAATAGACAAGGCGGATATCGAATTCCCCAACGATCTACTGCAAGAACTCGATCGCATGGAGTTTTTCGTGTACGAAACCAAAGAACTGGTTTCAGCGCGAAATCGACCTATTGTCATCATCACCAGTAACAACGAAAAGGAATTGCCTGACGCATTCCTACGCCGCTGTTTTTTTCACTACATCAAGTTTCCAGATAGCGCGACGATGGAGAAAATTGTTGGCGTGCATTATCCCAATCTGAAGAAAGATCTGCTCAAAGAAGCATTGGAGGCATTCTACAAAATTCGAGACGTGCGCGGTTTGAAGAAAAAACCGTCGACTTCAGAATTACTCGACTGGATTAAGTTGTTGGTCGCAGAAGACATTCCGCCAGAAGCTTTGCGCTCCGGTGATTCCAAGAGCGCGATCCCGCCCCTGTACGGAGCATTGCTTAAGAATGAGCAAGATGTACACCTTTTTGAGCAACTTGTGTTTCTCGATCGGCGTACGAACCGACAGTAAATTTTTGGCATGCTAACTAAATTCTTTTTCATGTTGAGAGACGGTGGCATGAAGCCGTCAATCACGGAATTGTTGACCTTGCTTGAGGCCATGAAAAAGGGTGTGGCCGGTCATAGCGTAGAAGACTTCTATTTTCTCTCGCGTGCATGCCTGGTCAAAGACGAATCAAAATTCGATCGCTACGACACCATATTTGCGGCTCACTTTCAGGGGTTAGAAGACGCGTTTAAAGCGCTGGTTGAAGCGTTGCCTGAAGATTGGCTGCAGAAGCAAGTCGAGCTGATGCTGACGGAAGAAGAGCGCAAACAAATTGAGGCTATAGGTGGTTTTGAGGCCCTAATGGACGCGCTCAAGCAGCGTCTCGACGAACAGGACGAACGGCACGAGGGCGGCAATAAGTGGATAGGGACGGCTGGTACGTCGCCTTTTGGCGCTTATGGATACAACCCGGAGGGTGTGCGTATTGGCCAGCAAGGTTCACGCCATCGAAATGCAACCAAGGTCTGGGATAAGCGGGAATACCGGAATCTCGATGACAGTGTCGAGCTTGGTACGCGCAACATCAAAATAGCCTTGAGGAGATTACGTAAGTTCGCGCGTGAGGGGGCCGAAGATCAGCTTGATCTCGACGATACAATCGATAAGACGGCGAGAAACGCGGGGCTCCTGGATATACGCATGGTTCCCGAGCGCCACAATGCGATAAAAGTTTTGCTTTGCCTCGATATTGGCGGCTCGATGGACGATCACGTTCGAGTTTGCGAGGAACTATTTTCAGCCAGTAGGACCGAGTTTAAACACCTCGAGTATTTTTACTTTCACAATTTTGTCTATGAGAGTTTGTGGAAAGACAATCGGCGTCGCCAGGCGGAGCGCATTCCCACATCTGAAATTACGCATAAGTACGGACCCGATTACAAGCTGGTATTCGTCGGCGATGCAACTATGAGTCCGTACGAGATTGTGTATGCGGGGGGGAGCGTTGAGCATTGGAACGAAGAGCCGGGCGCTGTATGGATTAAGCGATTGTTGACTGCTTACCCGAAAGCGATCTGGCTTAATCCGGAGCCCGAAAGTCGCTGGGACTTCACACCGTCCATAAAACTGACACGTGAGCTGATGAATGACCGAATGTTTCCACTAACATTGAGCGGGCTTGATAGCGGTATTAAATCGCTGCGCTGAACAGAATTCCTATAGAGCAACGCAATTCGAATTTGAGTCGAGCATCAATTTATTTAATTGATGCCGCCAAATTTATTCGAGCTGGAGATTACTCAGGTCGTTGAGAATTTCTGCTGAATGGGTGTCCGGATCGACCTTCTCGTAGTGTTTGGCAATGTTGCCTTCTGGATCAATGAGAAAGGTTTGCCGTTTGGCAAGCGTCATACCGAAACGTTCTGATTTCACGCCGTATGCGTCCGCCGCGATGCCGCTGCTATCAGCCAGCAGCGGAAAGGGTAGGCCGTGTTTTTCCGCGAACGCTTTGTGTGATTCTTCACTGTCCAGACTGACGCCAAGGACTTCGCAGTTCGCGCTGCGAAAGGCAAATATATTGTCACGGAACTCGCATGCTTCTGTCGTACATCCGGGCGTGTCATCTTTGGGATAAAAATACAGCGCCACCCATTTACCGCGATAGTCCTCGATCGAGTGCACTTGACCATCCTGATCGGCAAGCTCAAAGTCGGGCGCTGGCTGGCCAGCACGGACTGAATCGGCTGCAATGGAAAATGCGCCGAGCAACAGCAACGATAGTATCGACAAAATTGAAATAGTCTGCTTCATAATTAGGACCTCGTTGCCCCAACGTTTCGCTTGTGAATTCGGATAAGTGGGACACGGGCATGTTGCAGTTGTTCCACGGAGCCTATAATACGCCAAACTTATGAAAGTTCACTCAAACAACACCCGTACGGCCCTGGTATTACCGGGTGGCGGTGCTCGTGGCGCCTTTCAGGTAGGCGTTTTGAAGGCCATCGCAGAGATGGTGCCAAGCGGCTGCGAGAACCCGTTTCCCGTGATCAGCGGTACGTCTGCGGGCGCAATAAACTCGGTGGTCCTGGCCAGTAAGGCCCGCCGCTTTCGGGTCGCGGTCGCCGAGTTGGAGCGTGTCTGGGGAAATTTTCATAGTGACCAGGTTTTCCGCTCAGATAGCCTGACTATGTTAAATAGCAGCCTGCGTTGGTTCGGCGCTATTGTCACCGGTGGCACCTTGGTTGACATGCCGAAATCGTTGCTCGACAACGCGCCACTGCGCGCGCTGTTGGCGCGCAATGTCCGTTTTCCGCGCATTCAGGAATCAATAGACCGTGGTTACATTGATGCGGTCGCGGTGACTGCCGCCGGCTATCGGTCATCGAAGTCGGTCTCGTTTTTTCAGGCCGCAGACAAAAGCCGGGAATGGTCGAGAACACGCCGCATCGGAATACGGGAACCACTAAGTCTCGACCACTTGATGGCAAGTATTGCCGTGCCCATGATTTTTCGTCCGGTACTGTTGCATGGTGAGTACTTCGGCGATGGGGCGATGCGACAAGCGACGCCCCTCAGTCCCGCCATTCATTTAGGCGCCAGTCGAATTCTGGTGATCGGTGTGCGCGATGAAACGGCCGGGTCTGAACTGGATGCGTCGGAAGTACAGGACTATCCAAGTTTCGCCCATATTGCCGGCTATATGTTGGACACGCTGTTCATGGACGGCTTGTATTCGGATCTGGAACGCATGAC
>JABIUH010000123.1 GCA_018701055.1 Woeseia sp.
CGAGATTGATGCATTACCGCCGTCGTACAGAGCCATGACCTCTCTTACAGGGATGGTTACGGTGCCGGCGATACCCGTTTCTGACAGGTGCCAGTGGGAGAAGCTTTCGCTACGAGTGTGCGCCAGTGCTGCAGATGCGATGGTGATCATAACGGCTACAAATAGGCCGAATGACAGAAACCTCTTCAAGGCGTCGACACCGTGACATCCGCCCTTTGACGCAATTGATTTACATATTGGGTTAGCGATGCTTGGGCGAGATTGCGGCGATAAGAAATGAGCACGCGATTGCGAATCAAACTGAGATCAGTCACGGCCGACAATTCCTTGCTGCGGAGCCGCACCGCCAGCCACCGGCCCCGTCGGGCAAAAACGGCACTGCTTCCTGTTGGCATATTCGCAGTTGCAGCGACGATGCTGGGTCCAACGTAGTCCGCCGCCATTTCGGTAGGAATCAGTTCGGCGGGAAAATCTGCCATTGATTGAATGTCGCCGTCGGCAACGACGTCTTCATCATTCCGCAGACGTTGAATAAAATTTTGCGCGATAGATTCACTGTCGGTTTGCCAGACATCCAGCCAAATTCTGGCCGTATAGCTGAATCGATCAGCATTTTGATGCAGGTACTCAGTCAGTTCTTCGTCACTGGGACTTGCGGCGTCGGCCTCGGCTGTAATCGACGCGATCAACGAATCGATCACCGCCTGTCGTACAACCAGATCCGACTGAGCCATCCCGAGTGTGATTCCTCTTTGAACGAGTAATTCGTCGTCAATCAGCCGGTCAAGCAAATCCATGTCAAGATCAATTGCGTCACGATCACTCACGTTTTTTGTTCGAGCGAGCGTTCGTACGTAACTATCGCGACTGATGATTACATCATTTACACGCGCGAGCGCACCATCAGGCAGAGTGAGTGTCGATAGTGGTCGATTGAGCAAGCCAACACCGGCCGCCACTAAGCCAAGCAACGCGCCGAGACCCAACAGGCGAAGGTCTGGTTTTGATTTTGAATCTGACAATTTGATCTCGCCCTTAGTATGACCCTGCTATGCTACCGCGAAGTTTCAAGGAGTACAGCGTGACCGATGTGCAAAACAAGCTGGTCCTGGTGACCGGGGCGTGCGGTGGTTTCGGTGAACACATGGTGAAACAGTTTCTCGATAGAAATTGCAGGCTAATTGTTACGGACATTGATGAGCTGCAGATTGCTCATCTCAAAGAGGCGAATGGCAGTCGAGACGGTGAAATAACGACGTCAATCGCTACCGACCTATCGGCTTCGTCGGGATGCACCGATCTGTTTAAGCATTGCGAGGCGAGGGAACTGGTTCCTGATGTTCTGATCAACAATGCCGGGATCGCGGTTGCTGGACGCCATGATCGCGTCCCCCAGGATCGTTGGGAAACACTTCTAAATTTGAATTTGTTTGCTCCGATGCGCCTCACAAGTCTGTTTTTGCCTAAGATGTTAGAACGAGAGAGCGGCCACATCGTCAATATTTCGTCGCTGGCCGGTTGGGTTGGTGCGCCGAACTTGTCGGCTTATGCGGCCTCAAAGTTTGGACTGCGCGGTTTCGGAGAGTCTTTGGCGGCGGAGACAGCCAAGAGGAATGTGCAGGTATCCAATGTATATCCGTCGTTCAGCAGAACACCCATACTCGATTCGGAGCAATTTGGAATGGGCGAGCGAAAGGTCGTGCCCGATAACATGATTTCAGATCCGGCAGACGTCGTCGCGAACATCATCAAGGGTATGGAGCGCGATCGTTTGCATATTTTCCCGGACAGGATCGCATTACAGGGTCACTATCTTAAGCGCTTCGCACCCTGGGCTATCCCGTTTTTCTCGCGCCGTATTCCGACGGACGGATAATTTTGGTAAGCATCAGATCTCAGGTCATTCGTTATTTTTCCGCGCGCTATATGAAACGGGTGACGCCGGAGCGGGATGTGCACGAGTTGCGCAAAGGGCTTGAGTCACGGACGAGCATTTTGCCGCCGGCACGTCGGGTCAGTATACGTGCAACCGTTATCGACGATATTGGCTGTGAATGGCACGTACCAGAAGGATGTGAAGACGCACCGATTATTTTGTATTTGCATGGCGGCGCATTCGTCATGGGGAGTCCGGCTACACATCGACGCCTCGTTAGTCATATTGCTCGCGCAGCAGGAATGCGAGCACTAGTGCCGGATTATCGACTCGCACCAGAGCACCGGTTCCCGGCAGCACTCGAAGACTCGCTCAAAATGTATCGACACCTCCGTAGTCGTCAGGACGATGCAAAACTAATTATCGGCGGCGATTCAGCCGGAGGAAATTTGTCTGCTGCGACATTGCTGGCTCTGCGTGACGCAGGGGAGGAGTTGCCAGTAGCTTGTTTTCTAATGTCACCTTGGCTCGATATGACCGCAGCAGGTGAATCTTTGCAAACTCGCGCGACCTCAGATCCGTGGTTCAGGCCGGAGCATGTTGCACCCACTGCTGCAAAAGTTTTTTCGGCGTTCGAGAGAAGGAATCCGTTGGTTTCGCCGATCTTTGCCGACGCCTCGAATTTGCCGCCCATACTTATTCATGTCGGTGACCATGAGATTTTGTTGAGCGACTCCACACGTTTGGCGGACAACATTCGTCAAGCAGGTGGTGATGTTGAACTGCGAGTTTGGGATGGTATGTGGCACGTCTTTCAATTCTTTGTTGGACAAATGCCGGAGAGCGATCGATCGATTAAAGAAATTGGTCATTTTTTGCGATCAAAAGTCGGCGACCTTACAGCACAAGAGCGGGCTGCGTGATTTATCGAGTGAGCATAAGATCATGAAAATTAAGGAGTTTTTGTTGATAATTTTGGCGTTAAGTTGGACGTCATTAGTTTCAGCACAAGGATCGACTGCGCGCGGGCTTTTTCAGGCAGACGTTGGCCCGGCCATCGATCAAGAGATTGTGGTGCTTGAGGTCGAGTATCCCGCGGGCGTGGCGTCTGCGAGTCACCGTCACAATGCACATACCATTGTTTATGTGTTGGAAGGTTCTGTCACAATGCAGGTCGAAGGTGGAGAAAAACAAACGCTGACGGTCGGTGAGGTGTTCTACGAAACACCCGATGATATTCACTCGGTATCGATGAATGCGAGTGATACAGAACCTGCGAAGATTCTTGTTTTCTTTCTGAAGACAAAAGGCGCTGCTGCTTCGGAACCAGCGCCCTAGCCCAGACTAGAGGCTTTTGCCTTTTTGCGCGTCATCGTACATTCGTGTCATGAAATTTCGGATGGCGGGTATTGCCTCGTCTGTTGTCATCAGTTTCTGTTGTTCCAGAATTTTCGCCATGTCCGCGATCGTACGTTTTCCGTCGATCAGCGACATGATGAACGCGTAAACCTGGGTTGAAACAGCCTGAGTTCGAAATGCTTGTAATGCCGGGACAGGGTCTTTTCCCGTGACGATCCAATCGGGTAGTGCTTTATGCCGAGGCGGTGCCTTGACGTCGCTTTGTTTTGTAGCAGAAAAACTAAAGACGGTTTCCTGCCTGCCGTGACGACTAGCGGGCGAGCACATGTAAGGTATGGTGACTTCGTTAACCGTCGCCGGAGCGAATCCGGCTTTCTCAACATGGACTAGTGTTTCTTCTGCACTATAGCAACGGGCTTTATCGGCGTGATTGAACGCCAGTGAGCCGAAATTTAACCAACGTCCTTCAGGCTTTAATAGATTGTTGATACGTGCAGCTTGAAACGGAAGATCGTCGCCTACGATATCGATGATCCACGGCGTCACTATGGTGTCGAAACTTGCGGCTGCGAATGGCGGTCGCAATACGTCGCCAAGCACTAAATGAAATTGGTCACGAACCGCTGCTGGCGCAGCAAGTTTTCGCAGCACTGCAAAATCTTCGGCACGCTTTGGTGCCAATGGAAATTCATAGAGCTCTAGTTGATCACCCTGCGCCATTGATTTTGCGACCAGCATCAACAAAGGATTGAAGTCGATCGCCACACACAACTCGGTTTCCATTTGCATATGAATGTCGTAGGAAAGTCTGCCGGCGCCAGCACCAAGAACCAGCGTTTTCCCTAGTTCGACATCGCCTGCACAATTCTTGATCTGCTCAAGTGAGGCTGCATTTTCGGTATCGCCCCAGCTCCAGTCCCGATGAATGTTGGCATAGTATGTTGCGATGCCGTGATCGCTTGGCAGCCGGGTACGCAAGGCGAGATAGGATTCATAACTCGCTTGTGATGATTGAATATCGATCGGCGCGAGAATCTTTCGAAGTGCGTTGCGGTGCTGATCGATGGCATCTAGCTGCTGCTCAAGACGCTGACGGGTGAGATCAATCAGGCCGTCGTTTTGCAACTCAGCCTTGATCCCGGCGGCCTCGTTCGATAGTTGTTGTAACGCGAAATGTAGGCGATTACGCCATTCGCCCAGGCTCGCGTCTGGTTCTGCAAACAACCAGGGAATTCCACCAATCGAAGGGTACTCGACCTTACACGCTTTGCACTGCAGTGCGCCTGCAGCTTCCGTCAGCGGTGATTTGCCACAGCGCGGACAGGTGGTAATTTCAGTGAGAGGACTTTCTGCGGACATGGTCCGCATTCTATAAGAATTGGCAGCGGCATAAAGCGACACGGTCCTCATAACAATATTGGTCAAAACTGGGACAGAGCCCAATAATTGGCTCTGACCCAGTTATTGGGCTCTGACCCAGTAAAAGTAGTGGGGCAAAAAAAGCGGCCAACGAAGGGGGAGTTCGCTGGCCGCCGGGTACCGTCTTGCGACGATCGACGTGTCCGCTTGCTGAATCGAGCGCTGGGGCGCCTGCGACTAGCGCGCCTGACTATGTCGGGTTCAGTGGTCCCATCGTGCCGTTTACGATCGGCTGGAATGCGGTCAACGCATCCCGTGATGAGACGTTGCCAAGTCCATGGTTAGGGAAGATATTGGCGAAGTTGCCTTCCTCTCCGTGCAACGCCATGTAGTTCATGATAACGGCGTTGACCAACAAGTTAACGTTGTTGGCGACAGGGGTGGCCCCGCGAACGACGGATCCACCGCCGTCCATGTAGCCAAGTTGTTGATGTTGCGCGGCTGTCTTGCCAGGACTTGTTCGTAGCGTAGCTCGCCCTGTGGGGTTGAAGACCATAAAGAATGCGCCGGCTGTGGATGAGTTATCACTGACCCATTCGCCTTTGCCGCGTCCATTTGCAGAGTTGTCGATCGCACCATTACTGGATAACGATCCGTCACTAAAGACGTACATCATTAGCGGTGTACCAACGCGTGCTGCGTACTCGATACAAGCGCCCATGCAGCGGCCGGCTCTGAAGTCTTTAACTTCACCTTCAGCACGTGCACCACCATGGTAATCGTAGCCACCCATCTCAATGGTTGCGGCCCCTGCAAACCCGTTTATGACCAGCTTCATGATTGCTGCCGTCTTTCGGAACTCACGTCCATCTCGGCTATTGTCATTGAATTCAGCCGTTGTGAAGATTCCGCCTGGGCCCACAATTGCTGGGTCCTGACCAGGATCCAGTGGCGTGCCACCAAAGCGTTCAGCAATGTCCGCAGCTTTCATATAGCCGCAGCGCACCATGTCCTGCACAACCAGATCCGGAGTAACGACACCCATTTTCTGTTCGCTTAGGCGATACGCAGATTCCATAACGGCAGTCGCATCGCGTGCGCTCAAAATACCAACGAGTTGGCCGGTATCGACCAGACCGACGACATCTTCGGGACGATCGACTTTAGTCGGGCGAAGCTCGGGATTCATCAATGCGATAGGCAACGTAGAATTACCACCGGATTCAGAGTTTTCACTGCCGGCTAACGTCAGAATGGAGCCATTGGCACCAGCCCCTGCAATACCGTTCATCGGGTTGTGTGGATTGTTGCCGGTATCGTTATCTGAGCGCGCTGGAAAAATCGCACCGTTCAACTGTGGCCCGCGACCCGGAGCACTGAGGTCCATTCCACGCTTGAACGCACTATCCGAATGAAACGCCAAACCGAAGTCTGTATTTGCATAGGGAAGGCCCGTGATTGGATCGTTCAGACCCGGCACCATATCGCCGGGAAGACCCAATTTGTCGTAG
>JABIUH010000286.1 GCA_018701055.1 Woeseia sp.
AGACGGTGATACCTGGGCCATCATCGACACAGGGGTCGGGATCGATCAATGCAAAGATATTTGGAAAGAAACGTTTGTGACGGCGTTGCACGATCGCCCCGTGAGTCGGATTTTCGTAACCCACTTACACCCTGATCACGTTGGATGCGCTGGATGGCTTTCGCGACATTTCAACGCGCCATTGTGGATGAGTCGCGAAGAATACCTACTCGCGAGAATTCTGGTCGCCGATACTGGCCGAGAAACGCCAAACGCGGGTAATCGTTTCTATACGGCAGCCGGTTTCGCACCGAACCAGCTAAGCCATTATCAAAAAATGTTCGGCTTCTTCGGCAAGTTTGTTACGCCGCTGCCTGAATCCTATCGGCGCCTTCAGCACGGAGACCAAATCGACATTGGCGAATATCAATGGAAAATAGTCGTCGGCAATGGTCATTCCCCGGAACACGCATGCTTTTACAATGATAAGCATAATTTGCTGATCGCCGGTGACCAGCTCTTACCGACAATCTCATCGAACGTCAGTGTTTTTCCGACTGAACCCGATGCTGATCCGCTCGATGATTGGCTCTCATCCTTGCAGATGCTCAAAGACAACATCCCTGCAGACGTACTCGTATTTCCAGCGCACGGCAAACCGTTTCGTGGAGCGCACATTCGTATCGACGCTCTGATTGCAGAACATCACGATTCGCTGGAGAAACTACATTCAACCTGTCATGAGCCCAAACGAGCAATCGATGTATTTGAGGCTTTGTTCAAAACCAAGATCAACGATAAGAATCTGATCATGGCAACTGGCGAGTCGATCGCCCATTTAAGTTATCTCTGCAAGCAAGGACGCCTGGCAGTCACTCAGGATGACAATGGCGTCGATTGGTATGTCCAAGCGTAATAGCGGCGTGAAAAAAAAGGCCACTTCAAACGAAGTGACCTCTTGTGGTCCGGCACTTACAGCGCCTCTGACCGGGAATCATCTCATCGGACGATACCGCTTAGTTGTTTCGTCGACGATTAACTCGCTGGCCGCGTTGATCATGACGTCGGTCAATTCGATTGCCACGATGGCCCATACGACGATCGATGCGGTCGCCTTTTTTGTCCAGGCGTCGATCAATCCGGTCACCCCTGTTATCCAGTCGTCTATTGACCCGGTCACCCTTTTTGTCCAGTCGTCGATCGATGCGATCACCCTTTCTATCCAATCGATCTGAAAGACCATCGCGACCGGCATCAGCCGCTCGATCAGACCGACGATCGAGTCGATCGTTGATGCGATCGCCTTTGTCGTCCAGGCGGTCATCAACGCGATCACCGCGGTTGTCCAGTCGGTCATTGATGCGGTCACCCCGATTGTCTAAACGATCATCAATTCGATCTCCACGATCATCCAGCCGGTCTTCAATGCGGTCACCACGCTGATCGATGCGGTCGCCGGCAGCGGTGGTTTCATCAGCTAAAACCGTGCCGCTAAACAATGCCGCGCTGGCAACAATCATTAAGACTTTGGCGTTGTTCCATGCATTTACTGTTTTCATGTCCGTTCTCCGTGTTCCATACGAATTTGTCTTGTCTGCAGCTTTAACGCGCTGGAGTGCAGCAGGTTGACATCCTGCAGGATCGATTGGCACGTTATGTTTAATTGGCCTGCAGGTGAACGTTCTGGCAAGCTGGCAACTTACCTTTCAAGGGGAATAACTTTGGCGGCAACGGAATCCGTAGTGCCATCAGGTGACATAGACGCCACCTACAGGAAACACCGGATCCGGGTGATGCTCGCCATTACGCTCGGGTATGGCTTCATCTATACCTGCCGGCTGGGATTGTCGATTGTCAAAAAGCCCCTAATCGATGAGGGCATATTCAGCGTGGAGGAACTCGCGCTGATTGGTACCGCGTTTTTTTACGCATACGCGCTTGGTAAGTTCTTCAACGGCTTTCTCGCTGATCATTTTCGTCCGCGCGCTTTCTTTTCTGTCAGTATTTTCATGGCAGCCATTGTCAATTTGTTTATGGGTTGGTCGACACTCTTGTGGGTATCTATCGGACTCTGGGCGCTCAACGGCTGGTTCCAGGGAATGGCAGCGCCCTCCGCCGTTGTATCCATCACCAACTGGTTCAGCCTGAAAGAACGTGGCAGGCGATACGGCCTCTGGAACGCGTCGCATTCAATTGGCGAGGGTCTGACGTTCTATGTCATTGCCGTTGTTGTCTCGATGGCCGGCTGGCGCTACGGATTTATCTTGCCGGGCATTCTTTGTCTGCTCGTATCGGTCTGGGTTTACGCCTTTTTGCAAAATGATCCGACGACCATTGGATTACGCAGTATTAACCAATGGTCCGGCGAAGAGAGAGAAGAAAAGCAGCAGGCGGCAACCTGGCAAACGCAAAAGGTTGTGTTTGGTATCCGGGCAATGTGGGTCGTCGCGATTTCGAGCGGACTCATGTACGTCACACGTTACGCAATCAATAGCTGGGGCGTACTCTATCTGCAAGAAATGCGTGGCTATTCGCTTGTCGAAGCAGGAACGTTCATTGCCGTCAATACTATCGCCGGCATTGTAGGCTCCATTATCTTCGGTTATATGTCCGACAAGCTGTTTGACGCGCGTCGGCCGCCCGTCAACCTTATTTTTGCGGTCGTCGAAGTAGTAGCGTTGCTACTAATATTTTATGGACCGCAGAACGGCTACGTTCTGGCATTCGCATTCGTTTTGTACGGTGCCGGCCTAAGTGGATTGATGGCGTCCATCGGTGGCTTGTTCGGTGTGGACATTTCACCGCGCGGTGCGGCAGGCGCCGCGATGGGATTTGTCGGCGTATTTAGCTACATAGGTGCCGGCACCCAGGAAATAGTCAGCGGCAAACTGATTGAACAGGGCGTCACTATCATCGACGGTGTCCGTCACTACAACTTCGACACGCCAATTCTATTTTGGATTAGCTGCTCAATTCTTTCAATGCTACTGGCGGCAACTCTGTGGAACACCAAGATTCGCGATTGAAGGTTCTGCTATTCGACTTAGGCGGCGTGCTGCTCCGGTTGAATAGTCCGGCCGACATCTTCGGCTTGCAGATGAGTGAGGAAGAGTTCTTACAGCTCTGGATTCACTCTCCAAGTGTGCGCCAGTATGAATGCGGCTCAATCGATGCAGAAACCTTCGCCGAAAAAGTAATCTCGGAAGTAGGTTTGCCGTATGACGCGGCAGAGTTTCTGGGCCGATTTAAAGCCTGGCCAGGCGAAATCAACCCGGGAATTTCGGAGCTACTCGAGCGCATCCCTGCCGCGTATTCGACTGCCCTGCTCTCTAACACCAACGCGATTCATTGGCAGCAACCGGGCGTCGCGTCTATTTTGGAAAAGCACCTTGACAGGTTGTTTCTGTCCTTCGCGACGGGGTTTATTAAACCGGATGCAGATGCATATGAATATGCACGCGCGGCATTTCGTTGCACTCGCGAAGAAATCGCATTCTTTGACGACAACCCGACGAACGTCGATGCCGCAAATTCCCTTGGCTATAACGCCTACCTAACGCGCGGCGTAGCTGAGCTAGAGGATGCTCTCGAGAAGCTACAAGTTCTCGAGTAGAACGTGGCAGCGTCAGAGCGACACTGCCACAGGCAAACTATACGTCTACGACTTGGGCGTCAGCTGCATTTTTACCAACGCTTGCAATTCCATTGTCGCAACCAGACTCGGATTCATCACTTTGGCGGGTACCGATGTGGTCATAGTGCGTATGCGAGTTCAGGACAACAATGTCGAGATCGGTCAACTGGCCCACAACGTTCCGACTATTTCCGATGCCAAGGCCTGTATCAAACATCAGGGCGAAATCGTTTCCCACAAACAAAAACGAAATCACCTCCTCGAATTGTCCGGGCTCATAGATGGCCTAAATTTCGTCATCGATTCGATAAACCTCAAACCAATCGTCACTGATCGCAACTTTGTCGAAAGCACCCCATTCGGACCTGGGAAGCGAGTCCCACCAGTTGTCTTTATTAACGCCGCGATTTTGAACTTGATCATTGTCGGCGATCGGTGGATCGCCGTCGCTTGAATTAACCGTACCTGACAGACCATCACATGCAACACAAATAAGGCTCGCTAAAACAACTGCCAATAATCCAACCATTCCATTTCTCCGATCGAGAATTCAAATTCTATCCCGAGAGCGCGAATCCATGTCCCAGAATCGCAGGTCTTCTTTGCATACAAAAGCTGCTGCGTTGATACTCGTGTCATGTTGCGCTGGATAGCTACACGATTAATACGAGCAACCGGATGGACCGCTGTCGGTGGCATCCCGGATGTACCGCGCGCGGTGCTTATTGCTGCGCCGCACACATCGAACTGGGATGGTTTTTGGCTTCTGGTATACAAAATCTCGATGGAGGCCGACGTTCGCTTTCTGGCTAAACACACTCTTTTCTGGTGGCCACTTGGGCCGATTCTCATCGCATTGGGTGCCTTACCGATTGACCGCGACGATCCGGCCGCAATTGTGTCGCAGCTTATCGCAGCTTTTAAAAACGAAGATCAACTGTTCCTGGCACTAGCACCAGAGGGCACGCGCAAATGGAGGCCGTATTGGAAGACCGGATTCTATCGAATAGCGGAGGCTGCCGGAGTGCCGATAGTGCTCGCGTTCATTGACTACAAAACGAAGCGAATGGGCATTGGAAAAACATTGCCTTTAGGGCAATCGGAGCAAGAAACTTTGGATGAACTGAGAGGTTTCTACACACCTTTGGTGGGGGCGAGGCCAGCATTGCAGAGCCCGATAAAGTTCCCGCCGGAGTAATTACCAGATGGTGTGGAAACTCAAATAGAAATTGCGGCCGACAGCGTTAATGCCGGACCCATGTGCACGGTAATCTTCATCCAATAAATTCTCTAACTTCAGAGTTACGCGTATCGCGTCGCTGTAATGCCAGGTCGATTGAACGTTTACGCTTAACCAACCCGGTGTACCGTTGGGGTCAATGCGCGTGTCGCGCACATCGCGTGGACTCAAACGGTCCTGCCCACTGGCGAAATTAATATAAGGTTCAATCGATAGCGAATCACTTAGAAAGTAGCTGAGCCTCAGTTGACCGTTCAACGGCGGTACACG
>JABIUH010000122.1 GCA_018701055.1 Woeseia sp.
ATGACGTCGAGCGGCAATTTTAAGTTGCTATGTAGGGTTGGTATGCCGTAAATCTGCCTCGCGCTTTGCAGTCGCTGCCCGATCTCCGGATTGCCGCAATGAGTTGGACTCCGCGTTATGCTGCTCTTCGTCATAACTTCTGCCAAGGCCTATAGTATGCCTAAGCCATTGATTTTACCTGCTAGTTTGGCGCAGACTGACATTGATTGTTGAGTGGATAATTCGGATTCATTACCAAAGATCAATCCGCACCTCTTCCGCATTGGCAGGCGGATCGGCGGTCAAAAAATTAACCAAAAATTCTCTGATCAAAAACCATCAACCCAGGCGTAATATGTCCTCACTCGTTTAATAGGAGAAGAACATGCAAATGCCAATAACGCTAATGTATGCAAGTCTGTTCGCAATATTCGCGCTGTATCTAAGCTTCGGTGCAGGATCCGTGCGTGGTAAGTCCGGCGCCTCGATCATGTTCGGCGAGCCGATCAACATGGCGCTCGCAGAAAAGGTTCGTCGACACCAAAACTTTCTTGAGTACGTGCCGATGTTCTTGATTGTATTTGCGGCAATTGAAATCAACGGCGGTTCGTCTTGGTTTCTATTCGCCGTAGGAGATCTGTTGTTGATCGCTCGGATCGCGCATGCGATCGGTTTGAAGCATGACAATATGAGCCACATAGGTCGCCTAATTGGTGCGGGTGGAACGGCGCTCGTGACGCTGGTAATTGCTATCTACGGTTTGTATCTGTCAATAGGACCTGTCACGAAGCTAACTGTCGCAATGTTTTCTTAAAGCTTCTTCCCGTCAATTGGTAAGCGGTGATTCTCTTCGACGTGAAGAGAATCACCGCGTTGAAATATTGCTACTCCTAACGCTGCCATCAACAGTGATAGTGGAATATTGATTAGGCTCAGTAGCACCCATGGCGCGTATTGGGCTGTCGATACACCGAGCGCGGCAGAAAAGAATGCGCCTGTCGTTGTCCACGGAATGAGTCCGGCTGTCAGCGTGGCGCCTTCTTCAACGCTGCGAGACAACATGCGACGTTGATACCCCATTTTGTGAAAGCTTTGCTTAAAGATCTGACTGGTAAATATGATCGTGAGATAGTTTTCGCCCATGCTCATGTTCGTGACAATGCCGGTAGCAATGGTCGATCCAACCAACTGCATAGTCGATTTTATGCCGCCAATCAGGCGCCGTGTCAGCGTGTGCATGACGCCGAGTCCGTCCAAAACGCCACCCAATGCCAACGCAATGAACGCCAGCGACATCGTCCACATCATGCTTTGAATGCCGCCGCGATTCAGGAGAGTATCAATGGCAGCGACACCAGATTTTCCTGAGTATCCGTATTGGATACTATTGAATATTTCGGCGAAGGTTCTGTCCTGAAGTCCGGCGGCAATTAAAATCGCAACGATCGATGCAGCGATCATCGTCGGCTCCGCGCTAATGCCTCTGAAGCTGAGGATAAGGAGCACGATTATTGGGACCAAAACCAACGGTTGAACATCAAAGATCGACGCGAGTGTCGTCGTTATCTGGTCAATCTCGCCACTCGCAGGTACAGCGCCGTTGTATTGCATTCCAATGAACGAAAATAGTAGTAGCGCAATCACATATGCGGGACCGGTGGTGTATGCCATTGACCGGATGTGCGCATAGAGGTCTGTTTCTGCGCAGGCCGCAGCCAAAATCGTGGTATCCGATACGGGTGACATCTTGTCGCCAAACAATGCGCCTGAAACCACCATGCCGGCGACGATGGGTAGCGGGATTCCAATGATTGATCCGAGTCCAACGAACACAACGCCTATTGTGCCGACCGTACCCCAGGATGTTCCTGTCGCAACTGCCATGAAGCTGGTAAACAACAGGCCAGCAGGTAGAAACCAGGCGGGACTCACGTAGTCGACGGAATAATAGATGATCGTCGGGATCGTTCCGCTTTCGATCAGTGCTGCAATAACGATTCCGATCAAGATAAACATGTACATCGCACTTAGGGCCTTGGCGATGCCGCTGTTCATGTAAGAGCGAATTTCTTGAAAACTTTTACCTGAAAAGGCGCCATTAATACACGCCCAAAGCAGCGCACCGATCAGGAGGATATGCAATTCAGTATCACTGCTTGCGATACCGACAATCATGATCAGCAGGACGCCACCAAAGGTGATGCTGGCCTGCGCCAGGGTGGGCTCATTCTTGGGCTTGGTTTCTGTTGTCATCGGATTATTGAGGAAATTAATTTGTTGTTCGGCCGCGCGCTAGTTCGCATTTCGATCGATAGCTTTCTCGATTATGTTTTGATACGCGAAGATCGCTGGTGTACCGCCGGTGTGCCAAAACAGTAGGTTTTGATCAGGGGAGCTTCGTGATGCGATGTGAATCGTGGCTGCAAGGGCTTTGCCGGTGTAAACCGGATCAATGATAAGTCCCTCCATTCGAGCGCCTAGTATGATCGCGTCCAGGACCGAATTACTCGGAACGCCATAACCTGGCGCCAAAAAGTCGCCGGTTAGTTCAATGTCCTCAACTGCAACGGGATTCTTAACATCAAGGAGCGTAGCGATTCGCTCGCAAGCGTCCTTAATTCTACGTGCCTGCAGATCGGCTTTGCGTCGTACGCATACGCCGGTCACTGGCAGGTTGGAGCCCAGGGCGCGAAGACCAAAAAGCAATCCAGCATGCGTTGCGCCGGAACCGGAGCCGACGAAGATTTGATCGAGCTTAATTTCACTAGCGCCGATCTGTCGCAACAATTCGTCGGCGGCTACGATATATCCTAATGCCCCTAACGGCGGATGGTCCGGTGCCAGATGTATGACGTATGGATTTCTTCCCGAGTTTTTCAGGTCGGTGGCAATCTGCTCAAGTGCTTGATCGGCGCCGCTTTCATCCTCTCCTGTCGCGTAGGAGTGCAAGGTGGCACCTAGGAGCTTGTCCAGCAGAACGTTTCCTGACTCTCGGTACTGCGGGGTTGTTTCCGCAACTCGTTCTTCGAGTTGAATGTGACAACGCATGCCGAGCTTGTTCGCAGCTGCCGCAGCGGTGCGTACGAAATTGGACTGGACTGCACCGGTGATGAGAACAGTGTCCGCCTGCAGTGCGACTGCTTCCCCCAAATAGAATTCCAGCTGGCGCACCTTGTTGCCGCCGAACGCTAATGCCGTGCAGTCGTCTCGCTTGACGAATATCGAAGCACCGCCACAGTGCCGGCTTAAATTGCCCAGCGGTTCGAGCGGCGTTTGCTCAGCAAATAGTTGCTGTCTGGGAATCGACGAGAATCGACCTAAGCCTGCAAGAGAGTCTGAAATCTGGCGCATAAATATTGCTCAGCCAATAATGCTTGAAAAAAGTGCGACGGAAGTAATGACCAAAACAACCACCAAAGAATAACGAAATACCCGCTCGGAAATTCGGGTCGAGAGATAGCGTCCGACGAGGATTCCTGCAACGGTCGGCCCTGCGTACACAAGACAGTGTTGCATCGTATCGGGGCTAAACCCAACCATTATTACTTGCAAGAGTAGGGCGACGCTATACGCGAATAAGAACATCGTAAGAATGGTTGCGCGTATCGTGTCTTTATCCAAACCGATCATTGACATCCACGCGGCTGGCACGGGGCCCGGCATGGCAAGGCTCGAACCCATTACGCCGCCGAAAATGCCGACTCCGATTAGCTCGCCCTTGGCGGGGGCCTCCTGTTGCTTTCGCGTCATCAGCCGGTTACCAAAAAGCAGCATGAAAAGCGACGCTAAGACGAAAAGCCCTGCGAGAAACTTTAGGTAGACCAGAGCCAGGAAAATAAATAACGCGAACCCCGATATTGAACCGATCGCGACACCAGTAAGGAGTCCCGACATTATCCGGCGATCAAATGCCGACCAAACGGAGGGGGCGAGTAAAGCCGCGATTAACAAATTGAGGACTATGCTGATTTGTATAGCGGAGGCATCATCCAGGAATGCCAGCAGGATAGGGCCCGCAATAATACCAAACCCAACTCCAGTGGCCGACTGCAGAGTGGCAGCTGCGAAAATTGCCAGAAACGGCAAAAAGAGATTTGGGTCGATACTCAAATGGTACGAACTCGTTTACAACTTCGGCAGTGCGCGTGCAGCTAGTTCCGCCCAGTACCGGGCGCCGACCGAAATGAGTTCGTCATTGAAGTCGTAGTGAGGATTGTGCAGCGACTGACTGTCGATTCCATTTCCTAATAGAAGATAGCAGCCGGGCTTAACCCGCAGCATTTGCGCGAAGTCTTCAGAGCAGGCAGCCGGCTCGCAGTCGGCATCAACTAATGCTTCACCGACAACGGCTGTTGCCGCGTCTGCTGCAATTCCTGTTTCGTCAACGCTATTATTTAGCACGACGAATTCATGCGTATACGCAAGCGTCACGTCTGCACCGTGTGCGGCGCCGATATTCACGACCAATTGTCGCATGCGAGCTTCGATTAACACTTGCGTGTCATCCCGCAATCCCCGTGTGTCGCCTTTTAGGACAACTTTGCTTGGGATAACGTTGCGCGCACCATCCGTGAGAATTTCCGTTACGGAAACAACACCGGCGTGCATTGGATCAAGCGAGCGGGAGATTATCGATTGCAGCGCCTGAATTATCTCGGCCGCGATCAGCACAGGATCAATGGCGCGATTCGGCATGGATGCGTGTCCGCCACGACCGTTAATCGTGATGACGAAATTGTCTTCGAAGGTCATCATAGGCCCTTCGCGAACGGCGAATGATCCAGCGGGAATGCCGGGCATGTTGTGGAGTCCGTAAACCGCATCCATCTTGAATTTTTCGAACAGCCCATCTTTCATCATCGCCAAAGCGCCCAGGCCGTTCTCTTCGTTTGGCTGGAAAATGAAATAGACGGTTCCATCAAATGTGTCGGAGTTCGATAACGCCTCGGCTGCATGTAGCAGCATTGTCGTGTGCCCATCATGTCCACAACCGTGAAATTTGCCGTCATGCTCAGATCTATGCGCAAATTGGTTATGTTCTTGTATCGGGAGCGCATCGATGTCCGCCCGCAATCCTATTGCACGACTACTTTGTCCTCTAGTGATTATGCCGACGACACCTGTTCCACCGATGCCGGTGTGTGTCTCCACGCCCATCGATTGCAGGCAGTCTGCGATATTCTTGGCAGTCAGATGTTCGCTAAAACCGAGTTCGGGTTGACGATGCATCGCGCGGCGCCATTCGGTCCAATCGCGTTGCGGAAATTGCGCACTTGTCATATCGATTTACTGCCGTGGCGCTGAAGTAATTTGCTAGCCAACCTCAGCGGCGAATGAGTCGTCCGAATGTTCGCCGGAATGTTTGCCCGATAGTAGTAGATATACAACCGGAACCACAAATAAGGTGAAAAGCGTACCGAACGACATTCCGCCCACAATGACCCAGCCAATTTGGTGTCGTGCCTCCGCGCCAGCACCGGCTGCTAGCGCAAGTGGGACTGCGCCCAGCACCATCGCGCCTGTGGTCATCAGAATGGGTCGCAATCGCAATGATGCAGATTGTAATACCGCATCACGTTTGCTTCTGCCCAATTCCCGTAGTTGATTAGCAAATTCGACGATTAATATGCCGTGCTTTGATATCAGACCAACGAGTGTTACTGCGCCAATCTGCGTGTAGATATTCCAAGAGCCTGAGAATGACCACCAGCCTGCCTGATTGCCATAGTTAAGCGCGGACAAACACATGAAAGCGCCAAACATTGCGAGCGGTACGGAGACCAAGATAATTAGCGGATCGATGAAACTTTCGAATTGCGCGGACAAGACCAGGTAAATGAATATGAGTGCGAGCCCCATGAGCAGTAATGCACTGGATTGCGACTCTCGTAACTCTCGAGTTTGGCCTGAAAGGTCATATAGAGTGCCAGGGGCAACTTCTTCGACAGCATCCTCCATCCAGGTTAGTGCTTGGCCAAGCGTGTAACCAGGCGCCAAGCCAGCGCTAACGGTCGCCGATCTTAGCTTGTTGAAATGATTTAGCTCTTTAGCAGCGACTGTCTCTGTGATTGTGGCGAGGTTCTGCAGTTGGATCATGGTGTCGTCGGTGCCACGAACAAATATATTGCTTAGGTCACCGGGTGTTCTGCGTGAGGAATCCTCAATTTGGACAATGACATCGTACTGTTCTGTGCCGCGTTTAAATCGAGTGACGTTGCGACCGCCAAGCATTGTTTCCAATGTGCTACCCACTGCACCGATGTTGGCGCCAACGGTGGAAACCTTTTCTCGATTAACATCAATGCGAAGCTCTGGCTTGTTGAGCTTGAGACCGGTATCGGGATTCGTCAATTGTGGATTCATGCGCATTTTCACAAGTAAAGTCGCCACCAGAGCATCCAGTTCTTCCCACGTGCCTGTGGTCTGCACAACGATACTGAAAGGTTGGCCGAAATCACGCTGGCCCAGCGGCGGCGGCGTAAATGGGAACGCCATGAGTCCTGGTATGCCCATGAACTGCGGAAACAGACCTCGCGCGATTTCTTGGGCACTTCGCGATCTCTCTTCCCATGGTTTCAAACCTACGAATCCGATCGCGCTAGTGACACCATTGAAACCTGTCATTACGAATGAACTATCGCGTTCGCTAATTCCATCGTAAATGTCTTCGATCTGCTTAACATATCGATCGGTGTAATCGATGGTTGATCCTTCCGGTGCGGAGCCAATGCCAATCACGATGCCCTGATCTTCCTGCGGTGCCAGCTCATTGGGCAGGCTGAGGAAAAATCCAACCATTGAAGCAACGATGATTGCGGCGCCCGTCATTGTCAGCCATTTAAAGTCCAGGACCCGGCCAAGAATTCGTCCGTAAGTCCGATCGAGACCATTCAAAACGCGTTCGCCGAAGTCATACATCCGTCCATGTTTCACTTCATGGCGCAGCAGTCTCGAACACATCATGGGCGATAGCGTAAGCGCGGTAAAACCGGAAACGATGACTGCACCCGCTAAGGTTAGGGCGAATTCTACAAACAGTAACCCGCTGCGACCCGTTGAAAAGGCAAATGGTAGATAAACAGCGGCAAGTGTCAGAGTCATCGCGACGATGGCAAAGCCAATTTGTTTGCTTCCTTTGAGCGCGGCTTTGTACGGATCCATGCCGTTCTCGATGTGCCGGTAGATATTTTCGAGCATTACAATCGCGTCGTCGACGACCAAGCCAATCGCGAGCACCATTGCCAACAGTGACAATGTGTTAATCGTAAATCCGAATAGCAACATGATGGAAAACGCACCAATCAGCGATACCGGAATCGTGACTAACGGAATGAGAACGGCCCGCCAATTCCTCAAGAACAAAAAAATGACGATTGCGACCAGAACCATTGCTTCTGCGATGGTGACGTAGACCTCGTCAATTGATTCTTGGATAAAAGTGGTTGTGTCATGTGCAATGTCTACCTGCATACCCTCAGGAAGGGTTCGCGTAATTTGCGGCAACATGACTTTGAGGCCATTGGATATATCCAATGGATTTGCAACAGCCTGCTTTATCACGCCCAGCGGCACTGCATTGCGGCGATTGAATCGGGCCCGAAATCTTGCAGAATCGGCACCGAGTTCAATTCGTGCGACATCGCCAAGCCTAACCAGATATTGGTCAGTTTTCTTCACGATGATGTCGGCGAATTCCTCGGGCTCGCTTAGATCAGTTTCTGCAAGTA
>JABIUH010000121.1 GCA_018701055.1 Woeseia sp.
CCTCAAAGGACCGCTCTTCTGCCATGTCTTCAAGCTTTCGCCGCAGTTTCTGCTTGCGTACAGAGTCTTTGTTCTTTTCACCCTCAATGTCGGCAATAAGTTGCTCAACATTAATCTCGATAGACGCATCGCCGATATAGTCCGTCGGTTCCGGATCCGAAAGGATAATCGTTTCTGCGAGTTCTTCTTCGCTTTTCACTTCAGTCTTTTGTACGTTTTGTTCGTTGTTCATCTTCAAAAAACCCCAATAATTACAGGCCTCCCATCCATGGTTAACAAGATCATTCCTTGCCCATATAACCCATAGGCGATCTCTTCTCGCTTGTATACCGCGAAAAAAAACATCGCGCAAGCAGATGATCGGCACATTTGAAAATCGGCCAAAAAGTATTAAAACCAAGCGCTTATTGGAGAGTATCTAACGAATTAGATTATTGATTTCAAAAATGGGCAAAAGAATTGCCAGGACGATGAGTAACACGATGGCGGCCATGATAATGACCATCAGTGGTTGCATAATGCCGAGCAAAGTTGCGATCAATCCATCAACTTCTTTTTCCTGGTTGATCGCAGCTCGTGCGAGCATCTGTTCGAGTTTGCCGCTGGCTTCACCACTGGCAATTAGGTGGGTAGTCATTGGGGGGAAGAGTTTACTGCTGGCGAGTGATCGACTAATCATGGCGCCTTCACGAATTCGAAGAGAAGCTTCTTCAACGGCTTCGCGCATCGGCATGTTTTCGACGACCTGCGAGGCGATTCGCAGCGATTCCAATATCGGCACGCCACTTCCCGCGAGAATGCTCAACGTTTGTGTGAAACGGGCCGTATTGATGCCGCGTGTCAGTTTGCTAACCACGGGAATTCGCAACAGCAAATGATGAAACTTGCGTCGGGGCCCATCGTGTTTCAACAATTTTCGAACGCCAAACACCAACGCGACTATGCCTATGATAATTGCATACCAGTAACCGCGAATGAAATCGCTTGACCCAATCATGATGCGCGTTAGAAGCGGTAATTGTTGATCGTAATTTTCGAAAATGAATACGACCTTGGGAACAACATAGGCAAGCATGAAGCTAATGATGCCGATTGCGGTAACGCTAAGTGCGATTGGATAGATCAGTGCGTTTCGCACTTGCTGTTGTAGCGCCTGTCGTGACTCCGTGAATTCTGCGAGGCGTTCCAGCACCGCATCCAAATGACCAGACTGTTCGCCTGCAGAGACGGTTGCTCGATACAAGGTCGGGAACGCCTGCGGAAAGTCTCCCAGGCCGTCGGCGAGGGTGTGTCCTTCCATCACACGGGACCGCACGCCCAGAAGAATACTTTGTGCCCGCGGATTCTCGTTTTGTTGGCTCACGGCCAACAAAGCCTCTTCGAGCGGTAATCCCGCCTCTGACAGCGTAGCGAGTTGACGAGTGAGCAGCGCAAGTTCGGTCGCATTGAGACCGCTACGAACAGAAAAAGTGGATTGTCGTTTGGATTCTTTTTTGGCGACTTCGGTGACCGCCACTGGCAGGAGTTGCCGTTCGCGAAGCATTTGTCGAACATGCTTGGCCGTGTCGCCCTCAAGCAGACCTTTGGACTCTTTTCCCTTCTTGTCGAGTGCTACGAATTCAAATGCGCCCATGGCGGGATCTCAAGCGGTGATGAGGTGAAAATTAAACTTCGCCATTCTATACGCGGTTGGGCGTTTAGTCGGCACGGGAAACTCGCAGGACTTCTTCCAGCGTAGTATGCCCCTCGAGTACCCGGCGTTGACCATCATCTCGTATGCTCGGGGTCAGGGTACGTGCGTATTTTTCTAGATTTTGCTCGCTCGCACCATCATGAATCATGGTGCGTATCGTGTCGTCGATAGCGATGAGTTCGTAAATTCCCGTACGCCCACGAAATCCGTTCGCGTCATCATCAGCCGGTTTGTACAATGTTGGCGGATTGGCGGGATCAGCATTCAACGTGCGACATTCGTATTCACGAGCGGTGTAAGGCACTTTCGTCTTATCATCCAGTACACGGACAAGACGTTGCGCCAATACGCCTATCAGACTAGACGAAAGCAAGAACGGCTCAATACCCATGTCGCGTAGACGCGTGACGGCACCCGCCGCCGTGTTCGTATGCAAGGTTGAAAGCACTAGATGGCCCGTCAGGCTGGCTTGAACGGCGATCTCTGCCGTTTCGAGATCGCGAATTTCACCCACCATCACTACGTCTGGATCTTGTCGCAGAATCGCGCGGAGTCCACGGGCGAAGGTCATTTCGACTTTGGTATTGACCTGAGTCTGCCCGATACCGTCGATGAAATACTCAATTGGATCCTCGACCGTCATGATGTTGCGACTATTGTCGTTGATGCGCTCCAAAGCGGCATAAAGCGTAGTGGTCTTGCCCGAACCCGTCGGACCGGTAACGAGAATAATACCGTGCGGCTTGTGAATGAGATCATCGATCAGATCTCGAGACTGTTGTTCCATCCCGAGTGACGTTAAATCAAGCCGTCCCGCTTGTTTGTCGAGCAAACGTAAAACGACTCTTTCACCATGACCGGATGGCATCGTCGATACACGGACGTCCACCGCTCGTCCCGCAATCTTGAGCGATATGCGTCCATCTTGCGGGAGTCGTTTTTCCGCAATATCCAGTTTTGACATGACCTTGATACGGGAAACGACCAGTGGTGCGAGCGCGCGACGTGTTTGCAAAATTTCCTGCAATACGCCATCAATTCGGAAACGAACGCCGAGTCGATTCTCGTACGGTTCAATGTGTACGTCGGAAGCATTTTCTTTTATGGCTTCTGTCAGCACTGCATTGATAAACCGAATGATCGGCGCATCGTCGTCGCTTTCGAGTAAATCGGACGGCTCGGGGAGCTCCTGCGCGACTTGCAATAAGTCTGTGTGCTCATCAAGGTCGCCAACCATTTGCATGGCCATTTGGCTACCTTGCTCGTAGCTTTTTTGCAGAAGACCGTCAAATGCGTCGGCCGTGACCCGCGTGAGTTTGAGCGGCATTCCTGCAAAGCGTCTTGCTTCAGCAAGACTCAGGGGAGAGGCGCCAGCCCTGTAAACGGCATTAGCGACACCGTCTTCTACGTCGCGAATTAAGACCCCATGTCGTTTCGCAAACGAAAACGGCAGTTTTTTAAGCGTTGGGGTCGCAGCGGCGACAGTTGGCTTAGTTTGGTCAGACTCGAGTTCGAGTACGATTTCTGTATTGCTATCCATCAATATAATTCGTGTCGATCGTTAGCGATCGTTCTCGCCCGAGTCGTCGGAATCATCCATCGTATCGGTCGGTGGAGTATCAGTCGCTGGAGCGCTCAGAGTCTCCTCGAGGGGGGGCAATACCGGTCGTCCAGCGAGCGGCATTAAGTCGACGCGACCGCCGCTTTGTGCATTTCTAATGAAGTTATACTTCGCATTAGTTTCAAACGCCGTTTGACTTGAATCCCGGAGAATTTTGGGTCGAATAAATACCATCAGGTTGGTCTTGACCAAGTCGGTGGATCGTTTTCGAAACAAATTACCGATGATTGGAATACTGCCGAGTATCGGTACCCGCTGATCGCTTTCTCGGAGTGTGTCTTCGATTAAACCGCCCAGCACCAATATGCCGCCGTCTTCAACGATGACGGTTGTTTCAATAGTGCGTTCGTTCGTAATCAGATCGGCAGCGCCCGCCGATGACGATGCAATACTTGAAACCTCCTGCGAGATTTTCAACAGCAGTGAATCGCCCTCATTGATCTGTGGCGTGATGGTCAGTTTTACGCCGACTTGCTCACGCTGAATGGTCTGGAACGGGTTAACTGCACCCCCAGAGCCACCACCACCTGTGTTGGAAAAAGAACCAGATAAGAATGGTACTTCCTGGCCGACATTTAAACTGGCTTCTTCATTGTCGAGTGTGACGATTGTCGGCGTCGAAATTATATTCGTATCTGCATCGCCCTGCAGGGCATGCAGCAACGCGGCAAAGTTAGTACCAGAATCTGAAAGTCGACCGACGCCTGTGACAAAACCGCTGCCGCCTAGGGCGCCAAGGCTGCCGGCCAGTGACGCCGCATCGCCGCCGGCGGCCGACCCGAGTCCGAGAATCGAGGGGCCAGATCCAAAATCTGTCAATCCCACGAGACTGTTACTGCCACTTCCATCGACCGCCCAGGTGACGCCCAGATCAGCAGATCTGTCTGCGATTACTTCCACGATGATGGCTTCAACGAGGACTTGCGCGCGACGTATATCGAGTTTGTCAACAATACTCATCAGTGAACGCATCATTTTCGGCGGCGCATTAACGACGATCGCATTGGTTTGCGCATCCGCCCATACACTGATTTGAGCTGCCGTATTGGCGGATGGTGCGGCACCATCAGCTGCGGCTTGTTGAGCAAAATGCTGCTGTAGCTTGGTTGAGAGTTCTTCAGCATCAGCGTAGTTCAAGTAGCGAACTTGCGTATCGCCGCCTTCTTCAAGTGGGGTGTCCAAGTGAGCCACCAGCGCGCGGAGACGCAGTCGTTCACTTTTGTCGCCGCCGATCAGAATGCTGTTGGTCCGCGCATCGCTAACCAAGGAAGTTGTTACTGGCACACCGTCAGCACGCGGCGCTTGGGTCAGTGCTGTTAAGACCCTAACGATTTCTGTCGCCGATGCATGTTCCAGCCTAATCATTTCAATATCGTCGTCGTTTGACTGATCAATGCGACGAATGATGCGCAGCAATCGGTTAACGTTCGCCGCGCGGTCAGAAATAATCAGCATGTTCGAGCCGGGGTGCGCTGCCAGATGGCCGTACTGTGGAATTAACGGGCGCAATATGGGGACGAGTTGTGCGGCGCCGACATTGTTCACTCGAACGACTTGGGTCACGATGTCATCTGCAGCAGCTGAATCAGTGCTAAGCAATCCGGAGTATTGACGAGCGCTGGCATCTGGCACGATCTTGACTAGATCGCCCGTCGTCATGGCCACGTAACCGTTCACTTGGAGAATGGATAGAAACGCTTCGTAAAAAGCATCAGGCGTCATCGGCGTTGATGACAACATTGTTGCCTTGAAATTCAGGCGCGGATCCAAAATGAAATTTCGACCGGTTACCTCGCCGACAGCCTCTACAATTTGGCGAATATCGGCTTCACGATAGTTCGGCGTAACTGTCGGCTCCTGACTCTGTGCGAGCGGCAACACAAAAAGCGTAAGAAGCACCGCAAGCAACAGGTGGTTGCCACAAGCCAAAATATTTTTCTGCACTAAATTCGATTCCTTCATTGCTTGCTGTCCAGGTCAAGCTGCGCGGTGCTCAATATGATTACCTCGGGCTTTCCATTGCGTTCGACAGTCACAGACACCTGATCTTTGTCGCCCAGTCCTTGAAATATCTGTGTTGCCTGTGCTGGGTTGGTTAAGGCAGCCCCGTCAATATCTTTAATCAAATCGCCTGGCCGCAAGCCAAGTGCCGCAAATTGTTTTCGATCGCGGCCTGGGTATACCCTGAATCCTTGCATTTGTCCTGACTTGTAATAGGGCGTTGGACGGATAACATCGGCGAGTTTGGAAACATTTTCGTTAATTACATTTTGAATGCTTTGGTTGTTCGTTGTTGCTCTCGCGATCGTGTTCGTATTACGGCGAATCGGTGCAGCTCCCGCTGGAAATTCTTTCGGTAATTTTAGGACCTCAAGTGTGCCACCGCGGTTCAATACGACGCGATCAGCATAGATTGCGTGCAGCGTTGCGCCTGGCGCGACAGTATCCTTGATTGAGTAATTTTTTTCCTCGTTGCGATTGTCAGCAATGATTGCGATTGATGTACTTTCCTCCAGAGACGCGATGGTTCCTTTTAGCGACAGGTTCAGTCGGGTTTCTGCAAGATTCTCATGACTTTCCTGTGGCACCGCTGCGACTATTTCAGCAGGATCAGCCTCGCCGAACAAATGTGTGTTCGCAATTAGCTGCGCGTCTATCGACGTTGTGCCTGAATTAGCGGTTCGAGCTATTTGCGTTGGAGGAGTAATGAGTCGGTCGCTAATTTGAGAGCTGGGCATGAGTAACCATATTACCGCTGCAAGTTGCCATGCGATACCGACGACAAGCGCGAGTGCGATCCATCGTGGCAGTAACTGATTTGCCGCGGACACCATGCGGTCGCCATCCATACTGGCGAAATCAGACCAATTTGCTTCGGTTGTCATCTCCGTTCAAGTCCTCACGTATACGGCTGGCCCAATAGTTTAGTCATCGGGGCATACACCATTAAACGCAGCTGGTGCATGATAAGGTCTCTGCGCCATTGGCAACAAGTCCGAAAATCGAAAAACCCTATATATGGCAATGATATACCTCTTTTTCCTAAGGAATTGCATTAGTTTGGGGTCTGGTCTCCAAAATAGGCATCAGGTCACACTGTTCGGATGCCCTTGGAGAACGTAATTTCATGCCCATATATAATGTCCGCAAGCGGAAGCAGACGCGGGGTCCGCGCCGCATTCACAAACCTGAATCTAAATAAAAATGACTGAACGAGACTTATCTAATCCAAACATTGATGACCATGACCTGGCTGTCAAAGAAGCTGAGCCCAAATTAAAACGGCCACCGTTGTATCAGGTCGTCCTGATCAACGATGATTACACGCCGATGGAATTCGTCGTCGAAGTGCTGGAAACGATATTTGGCATGGTTCGGAGTCAGGCGACTCGAGTTATGCTTGAGGTGCACACTAAAGGAAAGGGCATTTGCGGCACATTTAGTTTCGAGATAGCGGAAACGAAAGTGGCCCAGGTCAGCAGCATTGCGGAACAGCAACAACACCCGCTCTTGTGTACGATGGAAGAGCATTAGAGTCTGCGCTAACAGCAGATTTTTAGAGGATTTTAACGGCAGCGAACCATGTTAAGTAGCGAACTCGAATTTTGTCTTAATGAGGCATTCCAAGGTGCCAGAGACCGTCATCATGAGTTTATGACGGTCGAGCACTTGTTGCTTGCGCTCCTCGATATCCCTCGGGTACACGAGATTTTGAAATCCTGTGACGCGGATATCGGACAATTACGGCGTCAGCTAATTGAGTTTATAGATGAGGCGACACCCTTGTTAGCGGTGGGTGATGAGGGCGATGTACAACCAACGCTTGGTTTTCAACGCGTATTGCAACGTGCGGTTTATCATGTCCAGTCCGGCGGGAAAAAAGAAGTAACCGGTGCAAACGTACTAGTTGCGATATTCAGTGAGAAGCAATCGCAGGCTGTCTACATTCTCGGTATGCAGGACATTACCCGCCTCGACGTGGTGAATTACCTTTCTCATGGTTTGCCGCAAGTGCCAGGAGATGGCGCTGATGACGAACAGGAAAGTTCGGTAGAGGCCGAAACGGAACGGGAATCAGGCGCGCTGGAGAAATATGCGACCAATCTGAATAACCGCGCGATCGAGGGCAAAATCGATCCGTTGATCGGCCGAGAAATCGAGATCGAGCGGACCGTCCAGATTTTGTGTCGGCGGCGTAAGAACAATCCCCTGTATGTAGGAGAGGCGGGCGTTGGGAAAACGGCACTAGCAGAGGGCCTCGCTCGAA
>JABIUH010000129.1 GCA_018701055.1 Woeseia sp.
CGCCCTTGCATCAATAGCCCAGACTATTTCGCGTCGCTTGTACGCGTAATAAATCGCCAAAACCGCGCACAAACTATTTAGTTGCACTAATATAGTGCGATGCGCTTCTCTCCTGCATCATTATGGCGCACAAACCCTCCATTAGGGTGACATTAATCGCTTAAAAAACAACGCATTATAGGTAAGCTGAGCTTGGCACGGATCCTGCAAATACAGTCTCAAAGCGACTAAGAACTACCTCCCTAAAACAACTGGGCTTGCCCAACGATATCCAACCCCTTCGGAGCACACCAAAATGACGCCTGCAGACGTACTCACCCTTATTCAAGAAAACGATGTCAAATTCATCGATTTTCGCTTCACTGACACCAGGGGCAAAGAACAACACGTCACCGTGCCCGCCAGGCTTGCCGACGAGGACCTATTCGAAGAAGGGAAAATGTTCGATGGCTCGTCAATTTCCGGATGGAAGGGTATTAACGAATCCGACATGATTTTACTCCCGGATCCTGACTCTGCGGTGATGGATATCTTTGCGGAAGACAGCACCATGAATCTCCGCTGCAACGTCATCGAGCCCACAACCATGCAAGGTTACGATCGCTGCCCCCGATCGTTGGCAGATCGTGCTGAGGCCTATCTTAAATCAACCGGAATAGCGGACGATGCATTCTTTGGCCCGGAAAACGAGTTTTTTGTATTCGACGATGTTCGTTGGGATGCCTCGATGCAGGGGGCGTTCTACGCCATTGATTCAAGCGAGGGCGCGTGGAATTCAGGTAAAGAATATGAAACTGGTAATACCGGTCATCGCCCGGGCGTGAAGGGTGGGTACTTTCCTGTACCGCCGGTTGATTCGTTACACGATATTCGCTCTGCCATGTGTCTGGCGATGGAAGAGATGGGCGTTGAAACTGAAGTGCATCACCACGAAGTAGGAACCGCTGGACAATGCGAGATCGGCACCGTTTTTAGCACGTTGGTACGCAAGGCCGACGAAGTGCAAATTATGAAGTACGTTGTCCACAACGTCGCACACAGCTACGGCAAAACCGCGACTTTCATGCCTAAACCCTTGGTGGAAGACAATGGAAATGGCATGCACGTGCATATGTCGCTCTTTAAAGACGGCAAGAACCTCTTCTCAGGTGATGGTTACGGAGGCCTGTCAGAAACTGCGCTGTATTATATTGGCGGCGTCATCAAACACGCGAAGGCCCTCAATGCATTTACAAATCCCGCCACCAACAGTTACAAACGTTTGGTGCCAGGCTTTGAAGCGCCAACAATCCTCGCATACTCCGCAAGAAATCGGTCCGCATCCATTCGTATTCCGTATGTTGCCAACCCGAAAGGACGCCGTGTCGAGGTACGTTTCCCTGACTCAATGGCTAACCCCTATCTTGCCTTTGCAGCTTTGATGCTGGCCGGTCTGGACGGGATACAAAACAAAATCCATCCTGGCGATGCGATGGACAAAGATCTATACGACCTGCCGCCGGAAGAAGAAAAAGACCTTAACCTAGTCGCCTTTTCCCTCGATGAGGCTTTGGCTGCGCTTGACGGTGATCGAGCCTTTCTTAAAGCCGGCAATGTATTCGGCGACGATCTTCTCGATGCCTATCTCAGCCTCATGCAGGAAGATGTCACTCGTCTGCGCATGACCACCCACCCGGTGGAGTTTGATATGTACTACAGCCTCTAGATTCATGCAGTTCAGGGGTGTCTGAAAGCCACAAAAATCGACAAAAACTGTGATCCGGGCGGCATTTATGCGCCCGATGACTAGTCAAACAGAAAGTCGCACTGATATGCTCACCCTATGCTTAAGCGAATATTTGTTGTCTCAATTGCGGTCCTCACCGCCAGCGTCGTTATGGCGCAGGCCTATCGTTGGATTGATTCCGACGGTACCGTCAATTACTCGGATCGACCCACCGAAGGTGCTGAACAAATCTATCTGCCAGAAAGCACTCGCGGCACCAGACCGTATGCTCGCCCAGCGGCCTTTGCAGCGACACCCGATAACACAGCAGGACCATCAGGACCTTTTTCATACGACAGCATCGAAGTTAGCGCGCCCGGCCCAGAAGAAACTTTGTGGAACATAGCCGGCGTACTAAACGTGTCACTGAACGTGCAGCCGTCTCTGCAGGCCGGACATCGAGTCCGGGTTTACTTCGACGGCGAAGCGAGCCTGGTCTCCGGGTTGAGCTTCCAGATTCAGGAAGTTCATCGCGGCGTCCACAACATTCAAGCCGAAGTTCTGGACGAGAACGGCCAACTGATGGGGCGCAGTCAACCGAATCGCTTCTACGTTCAACAGAACTCGATCGCAAACTAGACAAAAAGAAACAGCGCACCACTGGCGATGGTGGACCGCCACGCGCGAAGCATATCCTCGATAGTCTGAATACTGGGGTCGTCATCATCGACAACAATCTGTTGATCGAAATGCTTAATCCAGCAGCCGAAAATATTCTTTGTATAAGCGAATCCAGGGCACTCAATCAGTCGCTCCTACAGCTTTTGGGCGATGACCAAGAACTGCAAGATATCTTGCAACGCGTGCAAGCAACCGGCGACAACTACGCGAATGAATTGCGACTCTCACCGAACGAAGTTCACGCAGCCGAGCGCCTTGTTGAATGTCGCGTGTCACGATTGACCGATGAGCAGAATCGCGATGGCTTGCTCATTGAAATGTCCGATGTAACACGACGGTCTAAAATCAGTCGTGAAAATGCACTGCTTATTCAGCACGGCGCGGGACGCCAAATGGTTCGTCAGCTCGCGCATGAAATTAAAAACCCACTGGGCGGATTACGTGGAGCAGCCCAACTTCTCGAACGCCAACTTGAGAGCAAAGAACTTACTGAATATACCGACGTCATTATTAGTGAGGCCGATCGTCTCGCTGCCCTCGTCGACACCTTGCTTGGACCCGGTGGACCGCCGAACAAGCAAGAGGTCAATATTCACGAGCTGCTTGAGTACGTCATGCGCCTGGTTACACCTGAGCTCGGCGAGAACATCCGCATCACTCGTGACTACGATCCGGGCCTTCCCAGCATCGCGCTCGACCGTGATCAAATGGTGCAAGCATTTCTGAATCTAGTCAGAAATGCGGCGGCAGCCTTGGGCGAACAGGGCCAAATCACTTTGCGCAGCCGCGCGGTCATGAATTACACCATCGGCGATACCCGACACCCAGTGATTGCCAGTATTGAAATCGAAGATGATGGACCCGGCATATCACCGGAACTCCAGGATTCCATATTTTACCCACTTGTTACCAGCCGCCCTGATGGAACCGGCCTTGGATTGCCCGCCGCCCAGGAGCTGATCAGTCGTCACGGCGGCCTTATCGAATTCGATTCAAGACCCGGCAAAACAGTTTTTCAGATCCGTGTGCCACTGACCGACGCGGGCCATCCACATGGATAGACCGTTACTGGTATGGGTCGTGGATGATGACCACTCAGTACGCTGGGTGCTGGAAAAAGCCCTGAATCAGGCGGAGATAGAGACGCGTAGTTTTGAACGCGCGGAACATTTGCTTGCCGCACTGGAAGACGACGAGCCAGATGTGCTGATCACGGATGTCCGCATGCCAGGCATCGATGGCTTCGGCCTTCTTGATCGACTCGGAGAGAGTTGCCCCGATCTACCCGTCATTGTTGTGACCGCTCACAGCGATCTCGACAACGCGATTGCCGCATATCGTGGTGGTGCCTTCGAATATTTGCCCAAGCCGTTCGATGTAGATGAGGCGGTTCGGCTCGTCGAAAAAGCCGCTCGGCAGAAAGGTCGCGAAGCTGGTGAACTGCCAGACGCAGACGAAGACGTACCCTCACTGATTGGTCAAGCGCCAGCGATGCAGGAGGTCTTTCGTTCGATCGGTCGCTTATCGCGTTCAAGCATGACCGTATTGATCACCGGTGAATCTGGCACCGGTAAAGAATTGGTCGCGCAAGCGTTGCATAAGAACAGCCCGCGAACCGAGCAGTCTTTTGTTCCACTCAACACCTCAGCGATCGCTGCCGAATTGCTTGAGTCGGAACTGTTCGGACACGAACGTGGGGCGTTCACGGGTGCGGATGCACGCCGCATTGGCCGCTTCGAACAGGCTGATGGCGGCACCCTATTTCTGGACGAAATAGGAGATATGTCGCCGGCACTACAAACACGTTTGCTGCGGGTACTCGCGGAGAGCGAGTTCTATCGCGTCGGCGGGCAACAAGCGATCAAAGTGGATGTGCGGGTTATTGCAGCTACCAACCAAGATCTCGCGCGGGCCGTAAAAGAAGGGCGCTTTCGTGAAGATCTTTATCATCGCCTGAATGTCATTCGAATCAATACACCACCATTACGCCACCGTCGTCAGGATATTCCCGCCTTATTGACTCATTACCTCACCGACGCAAGTGCTGAGCTCGGCACCCCAGCGAAAGTCATCAATAGTGATGCGCTGGAGCTATTGCAGAGCTTCGATTGGCCGGGCAACGTTCGCCAGTTAGTGAACGCATCGCGACGTCTAACCGTTACCGCGCCCGGTGGCGTGATTACCGCTACAGATATCCCCGAAGATCTGGGTGGACTATCAAGCGGAAAAGGGTTGCAGGAAGAGTGGACACAGAGTCTCGCCTACTGGGCCGAGAAGGAATTAACGACGGGCGCGAAAAGCCCGCTACTTGAGACTGCCCTTCCAGAGTTTGAAAAAACGCTAATTAAGATTGCAATGAACAAGGCCAAGGGCCATCGACAAGAAGCAGCCAAAATCTTAGGTTGGGGTCGGAATACCCTGGCGCGAAAAATTCGCACGCTGAGTTTGGATTAAACGCAGTCATTCAGGCCAGACGCTGGCTCGAAGGAGCGGCTTCCAGCAGCGAATGCAACGAATTTGATCGATGCAATAAAATCAACCGACCCACATCGCGGCTGGGTTGTTCTCGGCCATCCATGGCCTACGCGACCTTCGGACTCCTGTCCATCAAGCCGCTCATACGACGGTCGGACCGCGCTACTTGATTAACTAACCATAATTCGATAGATGGATCATTGTGATGAAAAATTCTCTACCCACTTCCCCAGTGCCCTTCCGCCAACTTCTTGTCTATGTAGTTCTGATAGGGTTTTACAAAAAGCTGTTTGTATTGCTTCCAAAAAATTAGCCCTTGCTCATCTCTCATGGGCAGTGGCCCGAGCACAGATATTAATCTCGCTTCACTTATTGCCCCCTTTTCGTACATGAAGTACGCAATGTCTCCGTGCCGAAATAGCGTCACCAACGCCGTAAATTGCCTTAATTGCAATCCATCGCCGACATCGCTGTAAATGAACGACATCATATCGGCAGTTTCCTGATCCGCGACGGAGAGTGCATTAAATTCGGAGATGTTGTTGATGAGCTCCTGATAGGCCGCGATCTCCATTGCCTGAGTGTTCTGAACTGTCTGCTGTGCGCTATTGCGGGTTTCAAAACCGACGAAAATCAGCGACGCAATGATCGACGCAATGATCGACAGAAAACCAATGCCTTCAAGAAGATCCTTCCGGTCTTGTTTCGTCATTATTTTTCCAAACCGCCATAATGTGCGTCAAATTTGACTCTGAACTCGGTTGTTACGCCGCTAACGAGCCAACCAGCTCATGGGTCGATGTCATCCCGTGGCGGGCCAAATAATCAGAAATCCCCGCGTTGATCGAGGTGCAAACAAGTGGGTCGTAGAAAAGCGCGGTGCCCACGCCGACTGTTGTCGCACCTGCGATCATGAATTCAATCGCGTCCACCGCCGAGGTGATACCGCCTTGTCCAAAAATGGGAATATTCAAAGGGCCGGCCACTTCGTATACCTGGTGAACTTTGAGCAAAGCGATCGGCTTTATCGCTGGCCCGGATAAGCCGCCGCGGACATTGCCAATAATAGGCTCGCGCTTCTCAGCGTCGATCGCCATGCCCATTACTGTATTGATGACAGCGAGCCCATCTGCTCCCGCTTCAATGCAGCGTCGCGCGTTTTCCTGAATGTCGGTTTGATTGGGAGACAGTTTCGCGATAATCGGCTTGCTTGTACTTTCGCGACACGCCGCGACGACCCGCGCAGACATGTCCGGATCATTGCCAAACGATACGCCGCCTTCTTTAATGTTCGGGCAGGAAATATTGATCTCTATCGCATCGATCGGTGAGTCGTCGAAACGTCGCGCCACTGCGGCGTAATCTTCGATAGTAGAGCCGCACACGTTCGCCATAAAACGGGTTTCTTTGAAATCGAGGCCGGGCAGAATGTCGTCAACCACAACATCGACGCCGGGATTTTGCAGACCGATCGCATTTAACATGCCCATCGGTGTTTCGTAAACGCGATGCGGTGCATTACCGAGACGTGGTTCGAGTGTCGTGCCTTTCAGGACGATGCCGCCGACATCGCGGTTGGAGAAACCCTTTATACGAGTGTATTCCTCGCCAAAGCCAACACAACCAGAAAGCAGAACGATCGGTGAGTCGAGGACCAGACCGCAGAATTCGGTACGCAGAGGGCTTTCAGTCTGATTCAAAGCGTTGTCATTCGAATGTCATTCATGCTGCGCGCGATCTTACACGCCTATTCATGCAATATGCATAGTCTATGTTTAGCATCATTCTTTACGAGCCGGAGATCCCGCCCAACACCGGCAATATCATTCGCCTTTGTGCGAACACCGGGACCAACCTGCATCTGATCGAACCTCTCGGATTCGAGCTTGATGAGCCGCGATTGAAAAGAGCAGGATTAGACTACCGTGAATTCGCCGATGTCTCCGTTCACACAGATTTACAGACCTGCCTGGCAGTGCTGGATAATCCGAGGGTTTTTGCACTTAGCACCCGAGCGACGACAAACTATTCAAGCGCAACTTTCGAGCCAGGGGACGCCTTTTTGTTCGGTCCAGAAACGCGCGGACTGCCGCAAACATTGCTGGAATCCTTGCCTTACAAGCAAAGGTTGCGATTGCCAATGCAGCCGGATAGCCGCAGCCTGAATCTCTCGAATGCAGCCGCTATTGTTGTCTACGAGGCGTGGCGCCAGCAAAATCATGCGGGCGGCACCTAAAGATAACAAACTGGGTCAGAGCCCAATAATTGGCTCTGACCCAGTTTAGAATCCGCTTAATGAATCTTGAGCTTTATACGGAACGGCTTCGACTCACACCGCTATCCGACGCGGACTTCGATATCAGTCTTGAGATGTTTAACGATCCAAGGGTAGTGGAACATTTTTGTGATCTCATGACAGAGGAAGAAATTCGCGGAGAAATGCCCAACTGGACCAAGCGCGGTGCTGATGGATGCATCGGAATTTGGTGTTCATCTGGTCGAATGACAGGCGAGAAGTACGGTAGCGTCATGCTTTTGCCTATGGCGATAGAAGAAGACGATACCAACTACGATTTACTTGTTCCTGGCGAGATGCCGCCGGGCCACATAGAGGTTGGCTACGCACTGAAATGCTCGGCATGGGGTAAAGGCTTTGCGACCGAAGCGTGCAAACGGTTGGTTCAATTAGCCTTTGAAGCAAGCCAACTAAATGAGCTCCTCGCGACCTTAGAAGAAGAAAATACGGCGTCAGTCAGCGTATTAGTGAAGGCAGGTTTCGCAAGCAACGGAAGAATGTTTTGCTACGGAGAAGATAGTCCCTGTTATCGACTGACGCGTTCAGAATGGGTCGAACAACAATCAGCAGGATAAGATTCTATAGCTACTCGGGTTTTAAGCCGCGACTCATGAGCGTGCCTACCGCTTCGCGCGGGTCCACATTGTCATAGAGAATGCGGTAGATCTCATGGCAGATCGGCATAACGACATCCAGTTGTTCGGCAACTTCCTTAACCGCTTTGGCGGCAAGTACGCCCTCAACGACTTGCTGAATCTCTTCCTGGGCGTCGGCTGCGGATTTTCCACTTGCCAGCGCGAGCCCCATACGCCTGTTACGCGATAAGTCATCGGTGCAAGTCAGCACTAAATCACCCATGCCAGCCAAGCCCATAAAGGTTTCGCTGTTTGCACCTAACGCGACGCCAAGGCGGGTCATTTCGACTAAACCGCGGTTGATCAGCGCGATACGGGTGTTGGCGCCGAAGCCCAGTCCATCAGATAAACCCGCACCGATGGCCAACACATTCTTTACCGCACCGCCCACCTCCACGCCAATCATGTCTTGCGACGTGTAGGCGCGAAAATTTTCACCCGAGAGCGTCGTGGCCAACTCACTCGCAAATGATGTGTCATTGGCCGCAATGGTCATAGCGGTTGGCAAGCCGTCACCCACTTCCTTCGCAAACGTTGGCCCGGACAACACAGCCATTGGTCGCGCGTCACCTAACACCTCTTGCGCAACCTGATGGGGCAATTTTCCGGTCGACAATTCAAACCCCTTGGTGGCCCAACAGATACGCGCGTCACTTTCTAACAAGGGCGCCAAACGCGTCAATGTTTCACGCAGACCATGACTCGGAACGGAGACCAAGATGTCCCGCACCCCTTGCACACAGGTGTCGAGATCGGTGCAAACCTGAAGATTGTCGGGAAAGGCTGCGCCCGGTAGATAGCGGTCGTTACAACGATTTGTTCGAATCGCTCGAAGCTGTTTCTCGTCACGACCCCACAGTCGGACATCTCTAGCGCTGCGTGCAAACTGCAGCGCTAAAGCTGTACCCCAGGATCCTGCGCCAAAGACGGCAATGGGTGGTTTGTTACTCGACATTAAGTGCTCGCTAACTCCCGCCTTTGCGATGATCGGCTAGTGGGGCGTTTCACCATTATTGCCGTCGGTTCCTTCCGCGGCTTTTGCTGCCGCTTGTGCTATTCCCTGCGCATATAGCGCATCAAAATTGATTGGCTGCAGCAGAAACTCAGGGAAACCGCCCTTCGATATGACAGCGGCAATCGCTTCACGGGCGTAAGGGAATAGAATGTTCGGGCAAAAACTGCCAACGAGCGCTTTCATCTCACTCTCGGCGTAACCGGTGATGAGAAAGATGCCGGCCTGATGAAGCTCCACCAAAAAAATAGTCTGGTCTTCTTCTTTCGCTTCTACCGTAATGGTTAAAACAACCTCGTGATTGTTTTCACCGATGCCCGTGTGTGCGCTGCGCAAATTTAAATCAGTCTTTGGAGCCCAGTCGGTTTTGCTGAAAACCTGGGGCGCTTGCGGTGATTCAAATGAAAAGTCTTTTACGTAGACCTTCTGAATCGCGAGCTGTTTGTCTGCCGGTTTTTCGTCATTTCCCGCGACGCTTTTTTCTGCTGTTTTCTCGTCATTCTCTGCCATGCTGCCGTCCTGTAATTTGATTAAGGTTGAGATTCTGGCGCTAACAAGTCATCAAGCTTGCCCTGTTGCTCCAATGAATAAAGTTCATCGAACCCACCAATGGATTCGTCGTTGATAAATATCTGCGGCACAGTTCTGCGCCCGCTCAAGTCTTCCATTTTCGCACGTAGTTCTGGATCTCTGCTGACAAGAAACTCTTCATAGCTGACCCCCTTCTTTGTCAGAAGCATGCGCGCGGCTGTACAGAAAGGGCAAGTCTCCGTGCTGTACATCGTAATTTGCGGGTCGTTGTTAGTGGTCATCAGAGATTAGTCATCGGTCCGTCGCTATTGTGGCCCCTATAGATCAGCCTTTACTTTTAGTTTTCTTTCCAGTAACCAAAGGCAAATTTGCCTGGGTCCATGCTGCAATGCCGCCCTTGAGTCCGTAAACACTCTCTACTCCGGACTTCTTGAGCGTAGCAACGGCACGACCGGACGTCATGCCAGCGTCGCAAACCGCAAGAATAGGTTTCGTCTTGTACATATCGATCTTACTTTGATTCGCTTCGAGCTCGTCAAACGGGATGTTCTTCGCACCAACGATGTGCCCTCGACCGAAAGCATCCGCGCTACGTAAGTCGATGATGACCGCATCTGCATTTATGAGGCTGACGGCCGCCTGCGGTTCTATGTTGGTGATACTGCCGGACTTAAGGCGCAGCTCCGTGAAGATCAGCAAAAAGAAACTGGCCGTTAGTGCGGGCACAAGGATCATGTGGTTTGAAGCAAATTCTAAATAGGCGTCCATATTGTTCCAAATTTTTTAATGAGCTTAAGATTTTGCTGGCAGCGACTTAAAATTCGCCTGCAGTCGTGGGCGGATCGTCCATTATACCAGTGCTGTCAAGCCGCTGGTGCATTCATCGTCAAAGCAATTACACTTCACCCCCATGATTCGCCTGTCTTCTGCCATCCTATTATTGCTCGGTACCGTCATGGTCCTTGCTCAGAACAAGGATCTGACGCAAATCAAAGAGCGTGAGCTGGAGGCAGTCCGAGAAAAAATCAGTGACCTCAAGACCAGCATGGATCGACGTGCAATCGAACGCGATCTCATCACAGGCGAACTGCAGGCCGCTGAAGTCGTCATTTCGGAACAACGGATCCGATTAAAGGACTTGGAGCGACAACGAAGCTTCAGCGAGAAAAAGAAAGCCAATCTCGATGCCCAGCTTGAGATCAAGATGGCTGATATGCAGGTCGAAACCAAACAGCTGGAAGCTCAGGTGATCGCAGCTTATACGAGCGGTGAGCAGGAGCGCATGAAGCTGCTCCTGAATCAACACGACCCGGCCACTTTGGGTCGTTTGATGACCTACTACCGCTATATGAGTGAATTTCGGGGTGCTAATATTTTCTCCCTCAACCAGCATATTGATGAGCTCGCCGGGTTGCGGGAAGAAGTGTCTGCTGAGGAGGCGCGGCTTGCTGGACTCACGCGCGCTCGCTATGCCGAGCTTACGGACCTCAATGCAGCCCAGGAAAAACGCCAAGGTTTGCTTGTGGCTCTGAAATCTCGAATTTCGGCAGAAGGTTCAGAGATTCGGCGCCTGGCGGCAGAAGAGGAAGATTTGGCGCGCCTAATCGTGGAATTGACGAGCATTTTGTCAGATTACCCGATCACCTCAGAAGAGCCTTTCAGCAAATTGAAGGGTGTATTGACCTGGCCAGTTTCCGGCGGCCTTTTGTACGATTTTGGGCAACCACGGGCTGGCGGCCTTAAGTGGAACGGGGTTGTTCTGACTGCACCCAGAGGACGGGAAGTCCGTTCGATATATCATGGCAGAGTCGTATTTTCTGACTGGCTCGCCGGCATGGGTCTGTTGGTTATTGTTGATCATGGTGACAATTACATGACTTTGTACGGTTACAACGAGACGACGTTAAAGAGCGCTGGCGACTGGGTAGCGCCGGGCGATGTTATCGCGACCGTTGGAGACAGTGGGGGCCAGCAACAAACCAGCCTGTATTTCGAGGTTCGACAAGGGA
>JABIUH010000120.1 GCA_018701055.1 Woeseia sp.
CGGAAGTTTTTCGACGGCCTCCAGTGAAACGCCAGGTCGCGTCAATTCCAGTGTCACACTGGAACGATAAGCGCCGTGACGGTCGACAAAACGATCTACAAGTCCTACCAATGAAACGTTACATTTTTGCGGGAGCATTCGTCTTTCTAGCCGTGTTGGTGACGACATTTCCGGCGCGCGTCGCCTACAACCTGTTTGCCCCACCCGATATTGTATTGACCGGCGTTGAAGGTTCCGTTTGGAATGGCGTTGCCGCCGAAGGTCTGGCTGCCGGCGCCTACATAAGAAACCTGGCATGGAGCGTCCAACCCAAAACATTATTAACCGGCAGGCTTGGCTTCAAATTGTCTGCGGAACCCGTCGCCGGAAAAATCAATGCGAACGTCACTATTGGTCTGAATAATTCCCTGATGCTGACTGATCTTACCGGTACGTTGCCACTCGACCTCGTCCATCAGGCCTTTCAGCAAGAAGGTATTCGTGGCGATGTTTCATTGAACTTCACCAGAATGGTGGTCGAAAACGGCCTACCCGTCGACGTAAGCGGAAACGTCACCGTCGCCAATTTTTTCGAACCCGGACTGTCCGCTAGCAAAATCGGTGATTTCAAAGCAGAGTTTCGATCGGAAGACGGCAACATCACTGGCAACATTGATGATGTTTCCGGAATCCTGGATGTCGACGGCACGATCACCCTCTCACCCAATCGCAGTTACAGCATCATCGGGAATGTCGCTGCCCGGCCAAACGCACCGCCCTCCGTTAATCAGCGACTACAATTTCTTGGTTCGGCTGACGAACGCGGATTTCGTCCGTTTAGGTTTGAGGGTTCGCTGTAACGGGTTGCTGTTACGGCTCCACTTCGCAAAATTCTCTCAATAACGGAAAGTACAAAGCCGTCCGTACCTCTTTACCACTCAGTTTTGCATAGATCGCTGCGTATCGACTGAGTTGAGGGCGGTACCGATCCGATTCCTGATGCAGAAATCCCTGCAAGTTTCCGCCTTCGTGCGTGCTGGTCTTGTAGTCCACAATCCAGTGAACGCCATTCTCATCAATTCTGATCCGATCGATCACTACCGATTCCGGCTGACCATCGATGACGCCGGTAAGTGCAAGCTCGGTATGGCCTTCCCCCGCCAATAGCCACTGCCCCTTAGGGTCATGGCACATCCCATCCAACGCCTTTTTTGTTCGCGCCCAAACCGCATTGAATTGATCATCGGCGACACCTAGTTCGCGGGCCCAGCGATGAGTCAATAGCTCCTCCTGATCGGCATCGCGATTTTGAATATCTCCCTTGCGATCGGCCAAGCGTTGCAACCACCGATGCACAATCGTGCCAGCATGCCGAGCCTCCGTGCCTACCCAATAAAACTCAACCGCTTTTTCATCATCAATGACATCAATGGGAATTTTTGCCGCAAAAGCCTCATGAACTTGCGGAATAGGCGCCTGCCACGACTTCCGAAAGCGTCGCAAAACTGGGTTAACAAACACTTCGTTCACGTCGTCACTGCGTGCCAAACTTGCGCTCCATTCCGAAAACGCCATGGTGTAGTTTCTCTCAACGGCCGCCCATAAACGGGATAGCAACGATCCGCTGACAGGTGGCCGAAAGGATTCACCCGCAGCGACCGTGGCAACGCTTCCAATCAGATGCAAAGAACGAACAGCCCTGGTGCACGCGACATACAGCAAACGGTCCAATTCCAATCGATCCTTATCTTTTTCCGTCGCAGCGATAAATTGGTGTAACGCATCGCTCTCAACTTCGGTGCGCGCGCCGACCGGGCTAACAATCATCTCGGTCTCACCTGAGCTCAATGGCACATTTAGCCAGCTCAACACCTCACGGTCCCCGCCTCTGGTCGCACGACCCAGTGCCGGCAAAATTACGTGATCGAACTGTAGTCCCTTGGCCTTGTGCATCGTCATCAATTGCAATCGACAGTCAGGCGTGACCAAAGTAGAAACCCGTTCATCATCAAGTCGACGCTCTAAGTCTCGAACATCCTCGAGGGTACCCGCGTGCTCGATCTTCTCGATCACTGCGAGATATCGATAAATATTCTCCAATTCATTCGCATCGCCCAGAATGGCAGGGCCGCCCAATGCGCACCAGGCCAGCTCGATGCGATCGCGCAATGTCTGCGACGCACTGCGCTGCCGAAACGGTGCAATCGTCTCGAGAAATTCGTTCAATCGACGCAATCCATCGGCAGACAACGCCCGCCGTCTTTCTGGATCGTCGCAAAGTTCCGGCACGGTTCGCTCAATGTCGTTACACACCAATGCGTGCAAATCGTGCCAGTCGAGACCTATCCATGGTCCACGGAGCAACGCAAGCCAGGCAAGACGATCACCTTCGTGGCAGAGACTACGGGTAAGCGCGAGCACGTCGATTATTTCCGGTAAGTCGGTCAAGCGATCGATTTCAATCGCCTGATATTCGATGCATTTTTGCCGTAGGAGTGGCAGCAGAGAAGTCAATTGCGTGCGACTACGCACCAAGATCGCAACACTTTCGCTGCTCGACGATTCAAGACACTTCTCGACAACGCCAAGCGTATGTTCTGCTTCTGCATCCGCGTCGGCATCGAACAGAGAATGGACGACATATTCACCTTCATCTGCATGCTGCTCGACCGGTATTGCTTCGGCGTAAGAGATCGCACCGATCGATACATCGTCCTGTATGGGTAGCACCTGCGCGAAAACGGTATTAAACCAATGCACCAAATGCTCACCCGAGCGAAAGTTCTTGCGCAACAGCAATGAATCCAGCGATACATTGCCTACCCCGTTCTCGCGCGCGAGTAAAAACTCGCCTACTTCCGCATCTCGGAACCGATAGATCGATTGCATGGGATCACCGACACAAAACAAGGTCCGACCGTCGTCAGGCTCCCAGCCTGAAACAAGCTGCCGCAGTAACTCATATTGACTTAACGAAGTGTCCTGCATTTCATCGACCAGCAGATGGCGAATCTGGTAGTCAAGGATTAGTGCGATTTCGCCCGGCGCGTCCGAGGATCCCAGCGCGCGCCCCGCCGACATGGCGACCTCATTGTGATCACTAACCCCTCGCTCACCAAACAATCGCCGTAACTCCCCCACGGCCAATGGCAGTACGTGGAACAGCGCGAGTAGCACCTGCCACTGGTCTTCCGTGTAACTTGGTTCTGGAAGTAAACGACATCGGTGTAGACGATCACGCAAATCCTCACGATCCTGAAATGCAGTAATTAAGTCTTTGAGAGAGTTTTTATTATCATCATCGCCTGCCGGAAAGCCGTCATTTTTATTGATTATTTTTCGCCACGTCCCGGCCTTTGTGAGCAGTAAGCCGACCATCGCTTGCCACTTATCGCGATGGTCTGCGTGCGCATCAGGCAGTTGCGACAATTCTGCAAATTGCACAAACGGGTGTTCGACTTTTCCTGCATCCATTAAGTTTTCAGCGGCATGTTTCAGGAGGCGCTGTAGCTCAACGTCGTATTCTGCCGGCAACAACGCGCGCAACAGACCAAGCTCACCACTGACAACCTTAGTCAGTGTCGCTTCGAGCATTGCTCGAGCATTACGAGCATCGGCAGCGTTGGAAAAACCGGTCCCTGTGATGGCCAGCCATTGCTCGCGCGAGCCAAGCATGCGAGCCAGGTAAGCAAGATACAAAGCGACATTGTTATCAAGATGCGTCAATACCTCTGATACAGCGGTTGCCGCACCGTCATCTGACGTTAAATAGTCAAGAGTCGCAGCGGCGGCTTCCCGGTACACCGCTCTAAGCTCTGCATCCGTGAGCGTAGAACCCGCCCCACCCAATCCGGAACTAATCGGTGCGGATCTTGCAATGCCCGCGCCGAATGCGTCGACAGTTTCGATCCGCATGCGGCCCGGAGATTTAATGAGATTCCAGTTTTCTTTCTCGTCCTGAGACAACGCATTTTGCGCCAGCGATAACGTAAGTTGTTCGTGTTCCGATTTGGCAGTCAATCCATCACGCGCACCTTTTAGCGCAGTCATGACCCGCAATTGCATTTCCAGTGCCGCTTTTCGCGTAAATGTGATGGCGAGTATTTCTTCCGGATTTTTTACCTGCGGCAATAAGCTCAGGTATCGCTGGATCAGCAACTCGGTCTTTCCGGAACCTGCGGGTGCTTGCACGATGCACGAACGCGAAACGTTCAACGCATCAATTCGCGCCTGCCGGTCGAGTTCGAGAAGGTCCTGATCAGTTCGCACGCAGCAATTCCTCTTTCCGGCTGAGTATGGCCAACGGCCGACTCTCTGCGACCGACATCATTAAGTTGACTCGTACATCACCGCCAGCCAATGCTTGCAACGATCGATCAACTTCTGCTCGCCAGGCATCAAGCGTCGCAGGCCAATCATCTACAGGGTGCTTCCCGAATCCCCCAGCACCCGCACCTTTTCCCTGGACCGAGCGTGAATCGACGTTCAGTAAAGCTAAACCACCTATTGGCCCGCCATGTGCCGCAGCATAAACCACTAATTGTAAATCGGTCAGGTCGCCGGACCCGTTCAGAAAGTGCTTAGGCAATCCTGTTTTGTAATCGATGATAAGCATTTCGCCATCGACCAGTCGATCGATTCTGTCCACCCGCAACCCCAGGTTCACGCCAAACTTGCTGTAATCTAGTTTCTCTTCGAGGTCGACAACTGCGAACTCCTCCCGCATGCATTCGGCCGCCACAAAATCCTGCAATAGTTGCAGCAACCGATTCCGCTCAAGACCAAGCAGTCGCCGATGCAATTCGTCGCCTAATCGATGCTGTTCCGCGAGCGCCATATCGACCGCGCTTCCGACCCTGTTAATCAGATCCTCGTTCGACCATGCCGCAATTTCAGATTGCGATGGTTTGTGCGCATACAGATTGTGCAACGCGTGATGAATAATGTTGCCGCGCACGCTTGCCGATAACCCTGTTTCGATGGTCTCCAGAGACCGAACCCCGAGTCGGCCAAGGACAAAGGCACTCAGGGGCTCGACATATTGTCGTTGTACGGTATAGGCGCCGCCGCGCACCTGTTCCGCGTCACCGATCGCAGGAGGCGTATCTGTCTCGACGTGAAATTCATCTTGACCGATTAGTGAGCGTGCAAACCAGCCGGGATCAATCTCCGTTTGAATCGACTCCAGCGTAAATTCCTCCAGAAGCCCGCTCGGCGTTAACTCCAGATCATCTCTCGTTGCGACCCAACTTAAAATGGGTTCATTAGACGAACTAATGAGCCCACCAAGAACCTGGCGCGCGAAACTGAGTGTGTCTGCCGGCGTCGCATCCGGCATTCCGTGTTTTCGTTGCAACGCGAACGATACGAATTTCGTGGGATTTGCCTTAGCTGGCCATTGCGATGCATCAAGCCCGCTAATCCACACTGCATCAAATTCCATGCCTGCAGCTTCAAGCGATCCAAGCACTCGCACCAGACCCGTGCCGGACTCCGGCTGATACAAAACATCCGACGCCATCGCATTGAGTCGTCGAATAGCCTCTCCGAAATTCATGGTTGGGGCGACAATCTGTAGGCGCGCAAATTCATTGAGAAGCTCGCGCCATCGATTGTTCAGCTGAAATTCGTCGCTATCAAGTGTCGCAGGGCCCGGCCAAAACACAGCCGCAAGCAATTGATCAATTCGCTCCGCCCATTCCCCCGGTGATGCCACGTGACGAATCTGATCCTGCATTTCCGCCAATGTCGCGACGCACCCCATAAAGGTTCGCGCATCTGCACGCTCTTCACGCGGTGCAAAATGGGCTTGAAATACCGCGGGGCTCCAGGTCCTGTCAGGAAATCTGCGCAGCCTCGATTCAACACGGACTCGACTACCCATGTCATCGCAAGCAATGCAACGACTGCGCAGCAGCACCCCAACTTCACGGCTATTCAAACCGTGCTGTATCCAGCGCAGCACTAGCATTGCTACGACGACAGCCGGATATTCCACCAACTTGCGGCCATAAGATACATTCGCAGCGGCCGCAAATTTGGGCCCGCCAAATTGCCACCCGGGAACTAAACCCTCTTTTACGAGCCGCGCGACACCGGACGCATCTGCGTCAAGCGCTGGCACCACGATAGCAATCTCGGCACAGGGGTTAGCATCAAGTCGTTCGCGCGCCCAACGACCGGCCGCACGCATTTCAGCTTCAAGATGGACGTATGCACACAGGCCGGGCTTTTTCTGAAGCGATGGCGAAGGCGATTTTTCAGCCCTACAGCCCTGTCCCTCTATTGCTGTAATCACCTCGGCAGTGGCCGGGTTTATTCGGTCGAATCCGGCCAAAACAATGCTTGGCGGCGGCAAGCATCGCTTACTCGCAATCAACGTTGCGACCACCGCAGCCTTGCCACCCATATCCATCCATCGATTCGCCCGCAGCTTTCGCGCATAGTCCCTTGCCGTTGCCGCAAACAGTTGCTCATCCTGACTCCTTGCGGCTGCCGTCAGCTCCGCGACGGATACACGCCACTCCTCCAGTCTCTGCCACGAGTCAAAGGTCTGTCGGGCAAGGCTGGTAAACCCGGGCAGGTCCTCTGCAATATGCTGCGCCAAACATTGCTCCCACAGGAGTTCTGCGGAATGGGAATCCAGCAACACGGGTATCTCTAACGGTTCCGAGGCCGCGGCAAGTTGACGGGACAGCCAATCCGACCAGGACCATATGGGTGGTGTCAGCCATGCTTCACGACCCCGGTCCAATTGGTCCGCGTCATAGGCTTGGCGTAGCTCCCGCGATAATCGACGGCTGGCGGTGATGACTTCGCCCCCATTGCGAAGCGCGGCGCTTAACCAGACATACTTTGAGCTAGGCACAGCTGCGACACTCCTGACTTTGACCGCCCAGCATGGCGCTGGCAACGTCACTAAGACTGACAGAATTCATGTCAGCAACTGAAGGCATTGCCGCTAATGGGATTGAATATTGCATACGATTGAGAATTGTCGAGTGCTTGTGCGCGGACCGCAAGCAAAATAAAACCCGACCACCCATAGGGTGGTCGGGTGGGTCCGCACGGAGATTGCGGATGCGTGGTCAGACCGCCAACTCGGGTCGTGAAACCGGAGTTAATTCGATCTAACCTAGCTCTTCGACGTCAGCGCTTTTGACCTCAGGTGGCGCTGACTCTTGCAATTCTGGAGCCTCTATCTTGCCGAATCTGATGAGCAGCTCTTCTTCTTGATCTTCTGTGACTCTACTAATTGATCGGAGGCTGAAACCCATTTCCGAATGACCGCCAAAAACGATCCGGTCACCGCCGTATGGGCACAACCAGCTGTCTGTAGATTCGACGCCTAAGCGGAACGATGAGCGCATCTCGAACGACGATAATGCCAAGGTCACAAAGTAGGTCCGCTTGCCGCCAGCCTTTACCAGGAGGTTGCGATTGTCCAATGGTTGATAGTCTCGGATAGTCCGGATCGAGATGCAATCTGAACCGCGGTAGTCGATGTCTCGTCCAAGGTCCTCACCATGGTCAGTGGTCGCACAAGACGTCAAGAAAATACACGAAATAAATAACGTAAATATTTGTTTTAAAACAATTTGTTCTTTCCGACGCATTAAATTAATTCTAGCCTATCGACCGATTCATTATGACTTAACTTATTCACTTTGGCTCCTAGAATTTACATTAAGTTCACCGCATGCCCGCGATTCTGGAGCCCCTCTTGATAATATTAGTCCAAATGATCAAAATTATGCCGGAACGAACGGAATACCTATAAGGTTTGCGCCGATGTTTGCTACTGGAAAACGCGAACTGAAACAACATTTCTTCGAGGTTAAAGAGGCTAAGGTCGCGATCAAAGACGTAACGCCCGCAGAAGTTTCAACCGACTACCCTGCGGTAACAAGTCGTCCATTACATCAGACACGGTTGAAAACCCTCGTGAAAAATCCTGATCAGAGGACAAACGAGCGCTTCAATTGATCAATTCTCCACAGAACGTTTGCGAGCGTTTGGGCCAAAATAACCCTCTTCACTCATCATCGGCTGTGGCCACGGCCCGCGATTCATCCCGAATCCACTCACTCCACGAGCC
>JABIUH010000146.1 GCA_018701055.1 Woeseia sp.
AAAGTCAGGTCATGCATTTGCATCTTGTTCGTTAGGCGTTCTTCGGTCATCGTGACCCCGCCTTGCTCCAGGGCACCGATGTTCGGACCTCGGGATTCAGGGAATCCTGATTGCTTCAAATCCTGCGTGAGATATTTGTAATCGAACGAAACGGTGTCAGATGGCACATAGCGCATTCCCATTCGGAAACCCGTATTGTCGATTGCGGACACGTCGTCGAGTCCCAACAGTGAATTCTTCAGGTAACCACTGTCTTCCAGCGTGTAGCCAACCAGTCTGATTGCGAACTTGTCCTCAATCAGCGGAATGTTGACCATGGCATCAATCGAATAGTTGCCACCGTCAGCATCTTTGGTGGATGAATAGCTTGCCGCGACGTTAGTCTGGAACTCTGAAACGTCGGCGCGATTCGTAATATATCGAATAGTTCCACCCAGCGAACCGCCGCCGAACAAGGTGCCCTGCGGGCCGCGAAGAACCTCAATACGCTTCATATCGAATGTTCGCGGATCACCGGTCGCAATAGCCGTTGTAATGCGTTGCTCGTCCAGATAAACGTCGTTTACGCGCGACTCTGTTGAGGTGCTGGTCTGGATGCCGCGAATAATGATGTTCTTTCGAGCGGCGCCCTGATCAATCACCGCAAGGCTGGGCACGCGGCGAAAAAAGTCGGCCATCTTTCCGATTCCAGCTGCCTCAATTTCCTGTTCGCCGATGGCCGAAATCGCGAGTGGAACGTCGAAGATCGACTGTTCGCGTTTCTGCGCCGTAACGGTGATTTCGTCGAGAGGCTGAACGTCGTTGCTGTCATTTGTTTGCGCCGCCAGGGGAGCAGATATGACGGTCAATACCAGCGCACCGAATAATAACCGGGTTGTCCTGTTGAATAGAGTTTTTGGGTTTTGCATCGAGAATCCCCCGCAAGGATTGTGAGTCTGTATCGCCAGACTTCTGTAAGAGTGTCTCCAACCTACACAGCGGCAACAGCTGCGCCGACTGCGTTATCGAGGATATTCGCACAATAGTATAAAATATACAATACTGCACTCCGATAAAGGCGCAGCCTAGCTCCGCCACCAGTTTCGAGAGCTCATTCGTCCACGTTTGTTAAAAAAGACATCAATTTGCAGCATGAATTTTCGTAGTGGGGTGGCTGCCAGCCGACGCCAAACGCGGTTGTGCCACCTGCTGAAATCACGGTTATAAGGGCAAACCCGAATACAGATCGAGCAATCCGAGTTCTGACTCGCCCAGAAGCGAAAGCATTTCTCGGCAATAGTGGTCCACTTCAATATGCCCTTCAGATTGGACACGCTGTGTGGCGTTCGTGACGGGGCTGATGCGGGAATTGCCTTTGGCGGACACGCAGAGCTGCATCGCTGGCAAATCTCGCAAAATTTCCTGACACCGAAGTTACTCGGCTCGTCGATGAGTAACGGCATGTCAGTGAAAATCTTGCCGAGCCTGAGCCGCGGGCCGTACTCTTTGGTGATTAACAGGCTGTGTCGGCCTATTTCGCCCAGACCGGCCTGTGCGGCGAGCGGGATTGCGAGCGCCGAATCATTCATCGACGCTACGGCACGGTAACCCAGGTTTCTTATGTACTGCGACAGCGTCAGAAGCACTACCGTGTCGTGCGTATATCCGATACCGGTGGCCGATCCTGACAGCGCCGAAGGAACCGTCGCCGTAAGCCCGATGTCCATCGGCTCGCCAATGACGATGACGTTTGGCAGGTCATCCGGAATGTCGACGGGTTTGTCCTGCTTGGTCTTCTCGCTGAAGCGGCTCTCGTAGACCCAACGCTCGTCGTACTCGCAGACGCCCATCAGCCCAACGCCAATGCTCTCGGCCGCACGCCGCAAATTGGCTGTCCCGGACTCAGGCGAATCGAACGGGTAGGGTTCATCCCAGCCTTCGGCATGACAGCTAAACGTGTCGAAGAATCCTTCCTTGCGATCATCATCTGCGCGCCGCAAGTCCCGCAGTACATTCGTTACGTGCCAGGAGGCGTTGCGCAGGGCATAGTCTCTCTGGCCAAAGCCGTCCGCTTTGCGAGCACGCGCGTGAGGCATGTAATGGCCGTCAAAAAACTTGCGCGCCGCGTCGCTTGCGATCTCCGGATCCCACTCCGAACGGCAATAGATTTCATTTCTTTGTGCGAAGCGTTCGAAGTCGTCATTAACGTCAAAACCGGTCTTGGCATCAATTGGAAGTCTGTTTTTCATCGACGGTCGCAGTATCTCTATTTGAGCGGTGATCCGGAAGAGGGATTCCCGTCGAAAAGCGCCGCGCCCGAGTTTTCTGTGTCTTCGCTTGTGGTGACTTGATGCAGGTTTTCACCGTTCTCATCCATCACAAAGATGTCGAAATTGCCATCGCGCATCGAATCAAAAACGATCTGTGTGCCGCTGCTCGACCACGCTGGTGACCCACTAATCTCTGCGGGCGCTGTAAGAATCCTCGTTTTCCCGGAGTTCAGATCGATGAGTGCAATCGAAAGACCGTCGTCAATGTAGCGTTGAAAAACAATACTCCCACCATTGGGATTGATCGAGGGATTCTCGTCGACGCTTTCCAGCCCGGTTACCTCGACAACGTCCGACCCGTTGGACACCATCGTAAAAATTCCGAAATTCGGATGCTGCTCAGGATCGGGATCGGTCGTCAGCGTCTTTCGCCAGCTACGATCCGACTGAAATGCGATCGTCGCCCCATCGGCTGACCAGCTGGGCGTTTCGTCGATGGCCGAGCTGTTGGTGATGTTGCGGATATCTTCTCCGGCGCTGCCGATCAGGTAAATATCAGTAACGCCGTTGCGCTCGGCAAAAAAGGCGATGTGCTCACCGCCAGGCGAGTATTTGGCGTAGCTGCCGTTTTCGGTGTTGGGGATTCTGACGAGATTGAAACCGTCTGCGTGCATGGAGTAAATCGCGAATTCGCCGTCACGATTGGACTGAAACACGATTTGCTCGCCATCCGGGGACCAGGATGGAAAACCGTCAAAACCCTCGTCGAATGTCAACTGCGCTTCGTCGCTGCCATCAGTAGCAATACTGTAAATTTCCGAATTCCCGCTACGGTCCGAATGAAATACGATACGCCCGTGTCGGAGCGGCTCTGCAGTTGCGTGTGTGATCAAGACCGGGAGAAGAAGAGTACAAATCGATTTGTGTGCAAACACCTGAGACACCATCCCAAATTAGTATATTTTATACAATCTGAGTATAGTTTGCTCAACGCCTGACCATTTGACAAGGAATATCGCATGGCAAGTTTTTCCGTCCGTACCGTTCGCACCGTTGACTCTCATACCGAGGGCAATCCGACTCGCGTCATCGTCGGCGGCGTGCCGGTGCCGCCCGGTAATAATCTGTTTGAACGGCGCGACTGGCTGCGTGCGGAGAGCGATGGTCTGCGACGAATGATCAATTTCGAACCCAGGGGTTCGGGCCTGATGTGCTCGGTTCTGGTTCTTCCGCCTGATTCCGCTGAGGCGGATTTTTCGGCAATTATCATGGAGCAGGACGAGTACGTGCCGATGTGTGGGCATTGCATCATTGGTACAGCAACGACGGTCGTATCGCAGGGCATGGTGGCGGTCCAGGAGCCGATTACCACCGTGAAGTTTGATACGCCGGCCGGTCTGGTTAGCTGCGATG
>JABIUH010000206.1 GCA_018701055.1 Woeseia sp.
CTGGTCTGACCGTTCTCTATCCGTTCATCAAACGCTTTGTTTCCATACCGCAATTCGTTCTTGGTGCTGCATTCGGCTGGGCAGTGCCGATGGCGTTCGCCGCCCAAACCGGCGAAGCATCGCAGCTTGCCTGGCTCGTGTTTGGGGCTGCGCTCATTTGGGCCGTCATTTATGACACTTTCTACGCGATGGTCGATCGCGAAGACGATGAAAAGGTTGGCGTGAAGTCGACTGCCATTCTATTTGGCGAAGCTGATCTATTCGTCATCGGCGGATTACAAATGCTGATGCTGGTCTCGCTTATCTTTATTGGTGACATGGCTGAACTCGGAATTTGGTATTTCGGTTCAGTCGGTGTAGCGGCCATCTTAATGGCCTATCACCAGTGGCTTGCTCGCAGTAGACGACCTGACGCGTGTTTCAAAGCCTTCTTGCACAATCACTATGTCGGCATGGTGATATTCATCGGCATTGTTCTGCACTACACCTTCGTCACCGCAACAGTTTTATAGACGCACGAGCAACCGTTAGTACGTCGACGCTCTTCGCACCGGCAGCGAGTAGTGCGGCGGCCAAATAGTCGCAGGTAGCACCCGTCGTAATGACGTCGTCAATTATCAACGGATACTTGGCATCTAAAGCGCCATTAACTGCAAACGCTTGACGCAAATTCTTGCGGCGTTTGCTTGCCGAGAGCCCGGACTGAGTTGTCGTTCGTCGGACACGCCTGGTTTGATGGTTGATTGGCAATCCCGTGTGGCTTGCGAGCTCCCTCGAAATTTCAATGGCCTGATTAAATCCACGCGTAGCATGTCTCAGGCGGTGCAGTGGGACCGGTACGAGTGCGTCAACATGCGGGAATATCTCGTGAAGGGTCGGCACCAGGATTGTCGCGAATGCTGGTGCGTACATAAGCTGCCGTTTGAATTTCAACGCTTTTAACGCCGTATCCACCGGAAACGCGTAGCGTAGCGGGGACCGGGCCCGATCAAAAAGCGGGGGGCTACTCTGACAATCGGCGCAAAAAACGCCAAGCGGCTGGTCCGCCACAACTGGCTGGCCGCAGCGCTCGCAATGACAGTGATTCCAGGGCAAGACATCCACGCACCGACTGCAAATTCGGTCTTCGTTGCCTAGGCTCGCGCAAAGAACGCAGTGATGGCCCAGACTGAATTTTCCCAAGAACTCGAACACGACCCAGTATCCGCCGAGCATTAGCGCGTCACACAATGAGAAAGCGGCCAAAACGTCACGAAAAAGTATACTGCGTTCATGAATTCGCCCCCGGACACGATCAATCATCAGAGCATGCAGCGACGCTTCGCACGCGCTGCAAGTTCATTTGATGTGGCAAGTTTTGTTCATCAACAAACATTGCGCGCCCTTCTCGATAGATTGGCACCCGTGGTTATGTCACCAGCCCTGATTCTCGATATTGGCGCCGGAACCGGCATTGGCAGCCGAGCGCTTGCCAAGCACTATCGGAAGAGCCGTGTTGTATCGCTCGATCTGTCGGCGGACATGCTTGCGTTGGCTAAGGGCAACAAGCCGTTCTTTTCCAAATTGTCCGAATTGCGTGCAGATGCCAATCAATTGCCTATTAGCAGTGACAGCGTCGATCTGGTTTTCGCAAACCTTCTTCTGCCCTGGATAGATGACCTTTCGATCTGTCTGGCTGAGATCAGTCGTATTCTAAAAAAGGGCGGTGTCTTCGCGTTCGCAACACTTGGGCCTGACAGTCTCAACGAGCTACGCCGAGCTTGGGCTACGGTCGATTCAGATGTTCATGTGCGTAGCTTTGCCGATATGCACGACGTTGGTGATGCGCTATTGCAAAATGGTCTCGCCGACCCAGTACTGGATGTTGACTATCTGACGGTAACCTATGAGGACACGATTTCCTTGTATCGCGATTTAAGCGCATGTGGGGCGCGAAACAGCCTGGCCCCCCGTCGCAAATCTTTGACTGGCAAGAATCGCTTCACCCGCATGGAAAACGCGATCACAAAAGAGATAACCAGCAATCGATTCAAGATGACATTAGAGCTCGTTTACGGACATGCGTGGGGTGTCGGCCCTCGACCGAAAAATGGAGAATTTCATCTGGATGCCAACACGATACCGCGCCGCGAGAGGCGCTGAGTATGAAAGATCGATGCACTCCGGAAAGTTACACGAACGGTATTGATAACGTATTGATTTAGAAATACTTTCTGTTTTTGACGTCTGTATGAGGGGTTTGCATGGCGGAAGTCGTTTCAGTAAACTTCGCGTGCCTTGCCGGCCGCTTCGCCGGACCCACAACAAATAGTTTATGTATTCAGGTAATTCGGTTGTAGACCCGAAACTCGTGTGCGCGGTTGTGGTCTATTTAAAGTGGTTAAAACACCGGCGGCAATATGAAATTCTTATGCAACGACCAAGGTTTCGCTGCAGGGTAATAAAAGCAATGATTCGAAAAATTTACATGGGTGTATTCGCGCTTTTAGGAGCGGCGAACGCTAACGCAGATTGGACGCTCAATATGCCGAAAGGCGTAACAGAGCTCAGTGCCGAAACCTATGAAATTCACATGGTGGTCTTCTGGTGGTGCGTGGGAATCGCGGTTGTCGTTTTCGGCGCGATGATCTATTCGATATTTGCACATCGAAAATCCAAAGGCGCTGTCGCTTCTAATTTTTCTCACAGCATCACCGCAGAGATAATCTGGACTGTAATTCCGGTCGTAATCCTCCTGATCATGGCGGTTCCGTCTGCGGAACTGTTGATCAAACTCGAAGATACCCGAGATCCCGATTTGACCGTAGTTGTAACGGGCTATCAATGGAAATGGCATTACCGCTATCAGGGTGAAGATGTTGCTTTTTATAGCAGTCTGGCACGCGCTAGCGTCGCAGCACGACGTCGCGGCTCAGGGATAGATCCCGAAACAGTCGAAAACTATTTGTTAGAAGTGGATAAACCCTTAGTGGTACCGAAAGGCGCCAAAGTCAGAATTTTGCTGACATCGAATGATGTTGTGCACTCCTGGTGGGTACCCGAGCTTGCGATTAAGAAAGATGCTGTGCCGGGCTTTATCAATGAAACCTGGTTTAGCGCCGACGTTGTAGGTGTCTATCGCGGCCAATGCGCAGAACTCAGCGGCATGGATCACGGCTATATGCCTATCGTAGTAGAGGTACTAGAAGAAGACGTCTACAACGAATGGCTCGATAGGCAAAAGGGTAGCCCGAATGTGGCTGCCGACGGAGACGTTCGATGAGCACGATAGTTGCCGACGACCACGACCTTCACGTTGACCATAGTCACGACGGCCCGGTTAAGGGCTGGCGTCGTTGGGTTTACGCGACCAATCACAAAGACATTGGCACGATGTACCTCATCTTTAGTCTCGCCATGTTCTTCTCTGGCGGTTTGATGGCATTGATCATTCGCACAGAGCTGTTCACGCCGGGCCTGCAATTTATCGATCCAGCGTTTTTCAATCAAATGACCACCATGCATGCGCTCATCATGGTGTTTGGTGCAGTGATGCCTGCTTTTGTGGGTCTGGCAAACTGGATGATTCCGCTCATGATCGGCGCGCCGGATATGGCGCTCCCGCGGATGAACAACTGGTCCTTTTGGATTTTGCCAGTTGCCTTCAGCATCCTCGGCTCTACCTTGTTAATGCCCGGCGGAGCGCCCGCCAGTGGCTGGACGATGTACCCTCCGTTGGTTTTGCAAACCGGGGATGCATTTCCATTTTTGATTTTTTCCATACACCTGATGGGCTTGTCATCCATCATGGGTGCAATCAACGTGATCGTCACCATTATCAACATGCGCGCCCCCGACATGACCTTGTTAAAGATGCCAATGTTTGTCTGGACCTGGCTTATAACGGCATACCTTCTGTTGGCCGTCATGCCAGTATTAGCGGGCGCGGTGACGATGCTCCTGACGGATCAGTTTTTTGGCACTAGCTTCTTCCTCGCCGCGGGCGGCGGCGACCCTGTCATGTTCCAGCATATTTTCTGGTTCTTTGGACACCCCGAGGTCTACATCATGATTCTGCCGGCGTTTGGGGTGGTGTCAGAAATTATTCCGACCTTTGCCAGGAAACCGTTGTTCGGTCACGACTCTATGGTCTACGCCGCTTCAAGCATCGCATTTTTGTCTTTTATTGTTTGGGCACATCACATGTTTACCGTCGGTATGCCGCTGACCGGACAGATGTTCTTTATGTTCGCAACGATGCTAATCGCGGTACCAACCGGCGTGAAAGTATTTAACTGGACGGCAACGATGTGGAAGGGCTCGATGACTTTTGAAACGCCGATGCTGTTCTCCTTAGGGTTTCTGTTTCTCTTCACCATTGGCGGCTTCTCCGGGCTAATGCTCGCCATCGTCCCCGCTGATATTCAATATCACGATTCGTATTTTGTGGTCGCACACTTCCACTACGTCCTCGTGCCGGGTTCAATTTTTGGATTGATGGCTGCTGTGTACTATTGGCTTCCAAAATGGACGGGGCATTACTACAACGAACGCCAGGGACAAATACACTTTTGGTTGTCGACCATATTTGTCAACATGACTTTTTTCCCGATGCACTTTTTGGGATTAGCGGGTATGCCTCGAAGAATTCCTGACTACTCCACTCAATTTTCGGACTTCAATTCGGTCGCTAGTATCGGGGCTATAGGCTTCGGTTTGTCTCAACTCCTATTTGTGTACATCGTGTATCAATGCGCGCAAAAGAAGGGGCCAAAAGCCACTACGGCTGTGTGGGATAACCCGCAAGGACTTGAATGGACCGTACCGTCACCTGCTCCATATCACACGTTTGACACGCCGCCTCGAATCACTTCCAGCACAGCGTTTTCTTAAGCGTCAGCTCTGGTGAGTGAAGTACAAAAGAAACGTGGAATTCGCAAAACGGCCATCATATTGACCGTTATCGCTTGCGCGTTTTACTTCGGGTTTATTTTGATGGGTGTGGCACGGTCGTAAAATTATCACCAAGCACGCAACATCGGCTGATTTAAAAAGCCACTCGCTGACCCTACGATTGATAGCGTTCGTCGGCGGAATGTTTTTGTTCGGAGTTTTTGCGCTGCCACCACTTTACGATGTGTTTTGTGAAGTAACGGGTCTTGGTGGCAAAACCAACTCGGTTGCAATGACGAATGTAGACGATGTAATTGATGAATCTCGTGAACTCAAACTGGAATTCGTCACCACAGTTAATCAATACGCACCTTGGGAGTTTCGTGCAGCGGAAGATGGAATGAAAATTCATCCCGGCCAACTTTATGAAGCAACATTCTTGGCGCGAAATACGTCCAATTCTCATAAAATCGCTCAAGCCGTGCCTAGCGTATCGCCAAGTTCAGCGGCGAAATACTTGAAGAAATTGGAATGCTTCTGTTTTACGGCCCAAGAATTCACGGCAGGGGAAGAGAAAGAAATGGCGGTTCGGTTTCTGATTGATTCAGATCTTCCCGAATACATTGACACTATCACCTTGTCTTACACACTATTTGACGCGACCAACTTCGCTGCGCCTGTGACCGTTTCACAGGACAGCAGACGCTAACAATCGAATCTATCTATGTCTAACGACGACGATCGCTATTACGTACCCCACGGCAGCCACTGGCCAATAGTCGGCTCAGCTGGTCTTTTCTTCCTGATGATTGGCGTCTCCGTTTGGTTAAACGGCGGGGATACGGGATTTTGGGTCATGTTATCCGGCGCCGCGATTATCATTTTTATGCTGATCGGTTGGTTTGGGGAGGTTATCGCCGAAAGCGAGGGCGGTCGTTACAACAATCAGGTCGACATGTCGTTTCGCATGGGGATGTTTTGGTTCATCTTTTCAGAAGTGATGTTCTTCTGTGCTTTTTTCGGCGCGCTCTTTTACGCGCGAAACATGTCGGTGCCCTGGCTGGGTGGAGACAGCAACAACTTTTTCACCAATTTTATCGTGTGGGACGGTTTCGAGAGTACCTGGCCGACCAACGGGCCGGGCAATATCGGCGGCGATTTTGAGGCAATGGGCCCATTCGGATTGCCACTTATAAACACCGCTATCTTACTGACGAGTAGCGCGACCGTCTCAGTCGCACATCATGCGTTGCTGCATGGCCAGCGAGCATTGCTGAAGGTCTCGCTTGCAGCCACTTTTATTCTCGGGTTTATTTTCGTGATCCTGCAGGCCGAGGAATATATCGAAGCTTATCAACACATGAATCTGACGATGTCTTCTGGAATCTACGGCTCAACGTTTTATATGCTGACGGGTTTTCACGGCATGCATGTCACCATCGGCGCAATCATGCTCACGGTCATGTGGTTGCGGGTGATGAAGGGCCACTTTACACCAACGAAACATTTCGCATTCGAGGCGACGGCCTGGTACTGGCATTTCGTTGACGTCGTGTGGGTTGGGCTCTACGTCTTTGTTTACTGGATGTGAGTAACGGCCCATTTTGAACAACTTACTAAAGATCAATCCGCATCGAACGGCGTCGTGGCTTTCACTAAATCAGGCGGATTGGGCATTTCGTTGACGTCGTGTGGGTTGGGCTCTACGTCTTTGTTTACTGGATGTAGCGAACGACCGAGCAGTATTTTAAGTTGGCTATTTGAAATGAATATATTCTGTATTATCCGCGGCACCTTATCGCTCGGATTCATGCTCTGCATTAGCATGACCGCGCACGCACAAGAACAACATGCAGACTATGTCGTTCTTGGAAAATCAATTAACCATCGGCAGTCGACCGACAGCGATCTTTCTCTTTTGAATACGGTGTTTTTCGCCGAGATTTTTCTAACTGAGAATGGGAATGTCACAAACGGATATTTACAGGGGCCTGGCGACACGGTGGATGGTCTGAGCTTTCCGGAAGGAAAAATTCAATTTCTTGCAGGCACGCGCCAATACAGTATCGATGCGCTAACTGAACATTTTCCTGACTCGACTTACTTCTTTAATTTCGACACGCCTGACGGAAACGTGCGGAATCTGCCAGCCACTTTTGAACGGGATCATGGAGAAACCCGCAATCCCGGCCCAATTGAGGTCTTTCTTTACCAAGACAAGGCGCGAATAGAGCCATCTGCGGTCAATCATGACCTGGATCTGGTCGTCCGCTGGAGCACCTTTGCCAATGGGTCCGCTGATCCAAACGGCACGATTGACGACATGATTTACGTGATCGTCGGTGATTGTCAGGGAAATGAGATCGAGCACAGTGGTCACGCAATTAGCGATCCGGACGCTCTGACTTTCGCTGCTACCGAATTTACAATCTCTGCCGCGACGCTCGAGGCAGGACAGCCCTTTCAGATTGAAGTCGAACATTCGAATATGGATACGGATGTTTGGAACAATATTGAGATCATTGTTACCTACGCAGCGACCACTTTTCTCGATATCAGAACGAGTGGCATCGACGTTCAAACCCGAGATTGTCCGCTCACACCGTATCCGATGGACGGTGGCCAGACCGATCGGCAGGCAAAGCCAATAGCCGTAGAACAATTGATGAGCGGCAGCTAAAACTACAGCCGAGGCTGTGTGGGGCCGTGGAATTGCCACTTCGAACGCAGTGAAGCAATCCATTTTTCGTGAGTTTTATGGATTGCTTCGCTACGCTCGCAATGACGAACTTTCAATTTTTGAGCGATCTCGTTGAAGCCGTGTGTCGGCTGTCGGGAGTGGAGAACCCTCTAGAGAGGTGCATGTGGGCTGATCCAGCCCTGAAAGTAGCCAAACACCAAAAATCCGATCAAAATGGCGGATAGGAGAACTCGAATTTTTAATGCTGTGAGCAGTCGTGTTGAACCTTGGTCGTCCTTGGCCAGAAACCATAGACCCGAACCAAGGCTTGCGAGTATTGCAACCAGAATAATTATGATGACTAATTTCATCTAAATAGTATCTTTACAAAAAAGCGAACAAAAAAGAATTATATCGTGATCGAAGACCTGATTAAGACACCGATGTTCCGAAGAGTGTTCCCGCCCATTGCGGGTGCGATTTTTATGGCTGTCTTTGCATCCCTCGGGTTATGGCAGCTTGATCGCGCAGCTGAAAAAAACGCACTCCTGAGAATGTTTGAAGGCGAAACTCCATATGCACGGGTCAGCGATTTTGCATCGCTTGCAGAGTTCGCTCGTATACAAACGGACGGCGAGTTCTTACCGGATCGACAAATACTGGTCGACAACATCGTCAGAGAGGGTCGACCTGGCTACTACGTGATCACGCCATTTAGACTCACTGGTCATGAGCCATTGCTTTTAGTCAATCGCGGCTGGACGCCAAAAGCGATGACAGCTACTGCGTCACCTCCGGAACTGGCCGTAATGACGAACCGGCGCACCGTTCGTGGTCTGATCGGTCGTCTGCCGCGAGTCGCCATCCGTCCGGGTGAGGCGTTTGAAGGCGGTGAGGATTGGCCGCGCGTAGCTGTATATCCTCGCCTCGATGAAGTTGCGACAGCACTCGATGTGGAACTGTTGCCAATGGTTCTGCTGCTGGCACCGGACGAGCCAGACGGTTTTTTTCGCAGCTGGCAACCTAACATCAGCGGTCCGATGACCCACTATGGTTATGCGGTGCAATGGTTTGCGATGGCCACCACTGTCATCGTGCTACTTTTTTGGCAATTGAAGAAGAGACGTCGACGTGAGTGAAAATTTATCTGGCGGTGGCCGATTTCAAATCGGAATCATCGCGCTGGTTTTCTTTGGCCCGCTGATATTAGCGACCTGGATGTATTCGACGGGCAGATTACAACCTGCCGCGCGTACCAACCATGGAGAATTGTTGCTGCCGATTGTTGCACTGGAAGCGTTTTTGTCCGATCCCGAAGATTTGAAGGACGCTCAGCGGGCGTGGCGACTTTTGTACATGAATATGGCGGAATGCGACGCTGTCTGTATTGAGGCGCTGCACAGACAGCGGCAGATTCGCCTGATGCTTGGCAAGGAGATGGATCGAGTCAGCCGTCTTTTCTTGCACGGTTCTGCGTCCACGGATAAAATCTCTCGCGGCGATGAGGACGCAGGCCTAATAACCATCAATAATAAGGGACTTGCAGATTTTCTAGAGGGGAAACGGCCGAGTGAAATTCCCGCAGGTGGAATTTTTCTGATTGATCCCCTCGATAATCTGATTATGTATTTTGCGCCAGATTTAACACCTGGCGATATCACGGACGATCTGAAACATTTGCTGGAGCTTTCCCGAATTGGGTGACACATGACCGCGAGCACACTGCAACAATCTGCGCACTGGCGGGACTACTATGAGTTGACGAAACCAAAAGTCGTCATGCTCATTGTGTTCGTGGCAGTTGTTGGCATGGTCTTGGCCGTGCCCGGCTGGCCAGGTGCGATACCGATGGTCATTGGGACGCTGGGTATTGGCATGGCTGCCTCGTCGGCGGCGGTCGTCAACCATGTGCTGGATGCACGAATTGACATACAAATGTCACGCACACACAACCGGCCGGTGGCACAAGGGCGTTTGTCGGAAAGTAATGCCCTCACGTTTGCGATGATTCTTTGCGTCATCTCGATGGCTTTACTCTGGTTTGTCGTGAACCCGCTTACTGCAGTGCTCACGTTCTTGTCTTTGGTCGGCTACGCGGTTGTTTATACCGTCTACCTGAAACGCGCGACTCCACAAAATATTGTTATCGGGGGCGCAGCAGGCGCAGCACCGCCCGTACTTGGGTGGGCAGCGGTAACCGGCGAGGTTCACAGTGACGCGCTGCTGTTATTCCTTATTGTTTTTACCTGGACGCCACCACATTTCTGGGCGCTGGCCATTGCTAAAAAAGACGACTACGCGCGTGTTGGCATTCCCATGTTGCCCGTCACCCATGGCGAAGCTTTCACGCGACAGTACATCTTGCTTTACACCGTGCTTATGCTGTTGGTTACGATCATTCCTTATTTATCCGGAATGAGCGGGTTGATTTACCTTGCTGCTGCCATCGGGCTTGGCGGGCGGTTTCTTTACTACGCCATAAAAATGAAAAGTGATACCAGTGTTGAGCTACCAATGCAGGTATTCCGCTTCTCCATTAACTACCTCATGTTCCTTTTCATGGCACTACTGATCGATCACTACTATATCGTTCGATTTAATTTTTAAGTGCTTGTAGAAGAACCGGCGGCGGTCGCGCACCGCGCCTTTCTGCAAAGTTAACGCGAGCTCAACAATGCACTTTTTCTCAAAAACGTGACATTCTCCTTGTGAAATGACGGTCCGCTACTACACTCAGGCGGATGAGTGCTGTTGACGACAATCGGAATACGAGCTTTGAGACGCTACTTAAGCCGCATCTCGACCGCCTCTATCGCATGGCGTTCAGACTCACCGGTAACAAGCCGGAAGCGGAAGACCTGTTCCAGGACGTTCTCACCAAAGTATTTCCACGTCTCTATGATCTGATTGAAGTTGAGGCCCCTGGACCGTGGTTGTGCCGCATCATGTACAACCACTTCATCGATAACCGCCGCCGCTTTGCCCGACAAAGGCTAGTCACCGTATCTGAAGACCAGTTGCCGGGGGATGGCGTCGAATCCGTTGCTGGAGAACTGTCTCCGGAGCGGGATGCGATGCAGGAAGACAGCATAATCCAATTGGAGAGCGCTCTCGGAAAACTCAGCGACGAACATCGTTTAGTCGTCATGCTCCACGATTGCGAAGGCTACAAACTCGTTGAAATTCAAGGCCTTACCAATACACCAGTGGGCACACTCAAGTCCAGATTGCACCGCGCCAGAGCACGGTTAAGAGAAATGCTTGAAACCGATGGAACCAAACCAACGCTGTGAGCGTGTTAGGTATGAGAGGAAGGAAAACAATGAACTGCAACCAAACACCTGAACAACTTGACGAATATCTGGACGGCGCTTTGCCGACAGACGATCAAGTGCTGTTCGAGGCGCATTTAGAACAATGCGCTGAGTGTCGTTCGGTTGTAGAGGAAAGCCAGACGCTGCGCTCGCGTTTAGCCCAATACGGTGAAATGACGATGCCGATACCGGATGCTGGTTTCTACGCTCGGGCGTTAGCCAAGGCCGCACAATCGGGCCTGCGCAAACAACGAAATCGTTGGGTCATGACTGGTTTCAGCGGTGCGATCGCAGCGACCTTAATGATTTGGATGGTCAGCAGCGTGTTTTTTGCGGCGCCGCAAATGGATCAGCCGACAGTCCCATCTGTCACGATGGCACTCGAAGCACCGCAAACTTTCAATCTTGTCTTTTCCTCTTCTGAAGCTCTGACGGATGCGTCAATGACGGTTACTTTGCCAGCAGGCATTGAGCTCGACGGATTCGCCGGGCAACGCGAAATTACCTGGATGACCAGCCTTAAAGAGGGCCGGAACATTCTGCCGCTAACACTAGTGGCAACTTCGTCATTTGGCGGAGAGCTTTTGGCAACCTTGCAGCATGCGGATGACAATAAAATCTTCCGGCTGCAGGTATCTGTAATTTAGAGGAGCTTCGTTAGTCGAAGTATCGAATGAAGTCAAGACGATGAACAAAGTTAGACTATTTATTGCCAGCGTTGCTATGACAGCCTTTAGCCTGTTCCCCGTAATTGCTGCGGCCGATGTTGACGAACTTGATGTCACGATGGAAGTCCTCGATGACATGGGTGATCTCGAGGGTGAAATCATTGAGATGCGCGGGCCCGAGTTAGAGGGTGAAAACGACTTCGATGACGAAGAGTCTGATAACGACGAAGGCGAACCTGACGACGTTCGTGATGAAGACGACGAAGATAACGATGACTTCCGTGACGAAAAAGAAGACGACTTCGAACATGATGAAGAGTTTGAATCTGACGACGGCGAAGAACACTCGGAAGATGAGAGTGACTTTGATGAAGGCGATGAAATCGACACTGATGAATTCGATGAAGAAGATGAGATGGATGATGATGACGACAACGACGATGTAACTTAATCGCCAGTCAATGCCGCTCGCTCTCGCCGGAATTCGGATAGTCACCCTCTCTCCGTGAGCAGCCTAAAATCCCCCAGTTGTTGACTCAATTGGGGGGTTTTTTTTGCGCCACGTCACAATGTTGGTATGGAATTAGTGCGAATTTCCGACAATTGGGCAGAATGCTTTAATCGACGCCAATTTTTGATTGGCTGAGGCCTAAAGGAGCCTGGGAAAATTCCAGATTTGCTATACAAATCAAGCCATACGCTCAGATTCAGACTGAAGCGTGGGCTTGCGGTCGCACTTTTGATTGCCCTCGTGCCAGCGGAATCTTTGCTAGCGGCTACGGCAAGCGAGCTATTTGACGATGGAAATCGGCTGTTTCGAGACGATCTGTACTGGGCCGCCTTGCTGCGCTACCGCGAAGCAAGTGATGCGGGCATGGATACACCCCTACTCAACTACAACACGGGCGTAGCCCACTATCGTGCTCGACAACATGCCCGAGCAAGAACCGCACTGGAAAAATCCGCGGGCTATGCGCCGCTGCGTCCCATATCACACTACAACTTGGGCCTTAACGCCTACAGCATGGGCAATACGGAACAAGCGCTCGATTGGTTCCGCAAAGCCAGAGATCAGCAACAACGGCGTGACATTAGTCGCTTGGCAAGGCGTGCCATTCGCGAGCTGCAGGGCGAAATTGACGCGGCCAGAACGGTAACCGTCGTGGCCGCGAGGGAGGAAGAACGCGAATTAACCGAGCTGGATGTACGCATTCGGGTCGGCGCTGGAATGGATAGCAACGTTTTCCGTAGTCCGTCTGACCCGTATGTCGATCTTAGCGTCGTGGGGCAACCGCTCATTACCCCGGTCGTATCTTCAGGTTTCTATGTGCCCGTCAGCGTAAGTGCGAAATATCAGGTCAATAGTCTCGAGAACGAAGGTTTCTTTGGGGTCTATCGAATGGGTGGGCGGTTCTATCAGGACAAAAACCTGACGAACGGCAACGAGTATTTGCAGGAGATTGGGTTTGGTAGCGAATACCGGAAAAAAAATGAAGAAGACGATCGTGAAACACGTATCTTTAGTGCATTCAAAATCGCACAACACCATGAGAGTTATTACGACCCTGACAATGGCGTAGAACGCGATATTGGCGGTGTCAGTATTGCCGACCGTCTTTCCTACCTGCGTTACGGTCCGGAATTCTGGATGCGAAAACGCATTGGGGCGATAACCTTGGGCGCGCGTGCGAAGGGTCAACTCTGGAACTATGACGAAGTTGATGTTGTGCCTGAGTATGATCACGAATACTGGAATGTCGGTGTGACAGTGCAGTATCGTTTCACGTCAACTTCACTATTACGAGTTGGAGCAGAATATTACACGCGCCGTTTCGGTGATCGTCCGGCATTCGAGCGTGATGGCACGCAACCGCTAGGCAACCCAACCATTCGGTATGACTATATCGAATACACCCTTGAAGCACGGCAACGCATCACCAATGGACTGTGGTTTAGCGTGGGTTATACGCAAACGGAACGGGAAGATAAGTACCTCGATTACAACACTTATATGCGCGATGGTTACAACGCAGCATTCCACCTGCAGCTTGGCGAGCGTTTTGATCTTGAAGCAAGTGGCACTTACAACATTTACGACAATGAAGGTGCATTCGCGTTTAACGAGCCACTCGCTGGCCGAAAAATACTTGAAACGACAATAGGTCGGGTTATTGCAACGTGGAAAATGACCCGTTCGCTGGACCTCATTGCTGAATATTCGCTACGGGAAGTGGCATCTAACGACAGTCGAATACAATACGATCGCAACCAAATTATGATCGCGGTGCGCTGGGCGCCCTAGCTCGCATCACCGGCCTCAGCCAAATCAAGAAAACAAGTCAGGTCAACAGAGACCAGTAAGTTTGATGGTGTGGTACTTTCTTATTTCAACTTGCTTGATGATCCTGCTTTGAGACAAAGAGCAATTGAGGCAAAAGGAGTGCATTTTGAGCACTGACGGGCTCGCTGTTATTGCCGAGATTGCGATTGGACTTGCGGGATTTTCTGGAATCTTAATCGTACTAACGCGTCCGGATGGCGGCTTTAATTCACCCGAGCGATTCAAACTCAGGGTGCTGATCTTTTCCAGTATGGGAGCGCTGTTTCTCGCGATGATTCCGTTCGCAGTCCTCGATAGCGGCTGGTCCGACCACACCAGCTGGCGAATATTGGGCGCCTTGGTGCTGATATACACTTTATATGGCCTTGTCTCTTTGCCGCGTATTTCGTTTGAGCTTCGCCGTCAATATCCGGACATCTTCCCTTTGCGGCTCATTCTGACTCAAGTGGCGACGCATCTCGGGACTTTGGGATTGGCGCTTCCTTTGTGTTTTAGTACCAGCAACAATCAGCAGAACCTGTATACCGGCGCTTTGATTCTGATCTTGGTTCATGGGGCGATCGCATTCGTGCGCCTGCTCTTCTATCGAAGACACTAAAGTTACCGCCTGGTCATTTGCGGCACGCTGCAATCGACAAAGTTGCCCTTTGTTGAATACCCCATATCGATGAAAAAAAACCTGAAACTTGCTTAATCCGATCACGAATATCGAATGGCGTTCTATTTTGTAGGCGCTCGCACTCAGTCATTCTTTGCTAGACTGCGCTGCTTGAAGACCCTGAAATCTCTCTAGATAAGTTGTCATGGACGTCACCCCAATACTTGAATCGCTTAACGATGCACAGCGCGACGCCGTCACTGCGCCCGCTGACCCTCTTTTGGTTATCGCGGGTGCTGGTAGTGGCAAGACGCGGGTACTAACACACCGCATTGCCTGGCTAATCGATGTCGAGGGCGTCTCGCCGCAGGGCTTGCTAGCAGTCACGTTCACGAACAAGGCCGCTGCAGAAATGCGTGGGCGCATCGAAGCGCTCTTGCAAATTCCGGTTAGTCACTTGTGGATTGGTACGTTTCACGGGCTGGCGCATCGGATGTTACGACGCCATTGGCAGGAAGCTGGCCTGCCACAAAGTTTTCAGATCATCGATTCGGACGATCAACTCCGTATTATCAAAAGATTGATCAAGGGACTCGAGTTCGAAGATGACCGTTGGGTGCCGCGCGAAATTCAATACTTCATTAACGCGCAGAAAGACGAGGGCTTGCGTCCACAGCATTTAGACGATGAAAATGATCCTAACCGGCGCCAGCAAATTGCTTTCTACCAGCAGTATCAGGAAATCTGTGATCGTGGCGGTCTGGTCGATTTCGCCGAATTGCTGTTGCGCGCGCATGAGTTGTGGCGCGATAACGCAGAACTGTTAGCGCACTATCAAAGACGCTTCCAACATTTGCTGGTTGACGAATTCCAGGATACCAACTCAATTCAATATGCCTGGCTGAGACTGTTAGCCGGCAAGACTGGTGTGCCGTTTGTCGTGGGTGACGACGATCAGTCTATTTATCGTTGGCGCGGTGCTCGTGTGGAGCATATTCAGCAGTTTCAACAGGACTTTCCACGAGCGTCAGTCGTCAAATTGGAACAAAACTATCGCTCGACAGAGACTATTCTTGATGCCGCCAATGCGGTTATTGCGAACAATACCGGACGGCTCGGGAAAAACCTGTGGACTGAGGGCGGCCGAGGCGAACCGATTCGAGTGTGCTCTGCCTACAATGAACGCGATGAAGCGGATTTTGTCGTCGGCAAATTACGCACGTGGAGTGATCAGGGTAATGCCCGGGCCGATGCAGCGGTATTGTATCGATCAAATGCACAGTCGCGGGTACTTGAGGAAGCGCTCGTCAACGCGCGAATGCCATATCGCGTGTACGGTGGTCTACGTTTTTTCGAACGTCAAGAAATTAAGGATGCATTGGCCTATTTGCGTTTAATATCGCATCGCGACGATGATAGTTCGTTTGAACGCATCGTAAATAAACCAACCCGCGGTATTGGTGCGCGAACACTGGATTCGATGCGCAGCTACGCACGCGCGAACAGTTGTTCTATGTGGCGTGCGGCAGGCGCAGTCGCCAGCGATGAGATGAGCGGCCGAGCAGCCACCGCTATTATGGTTTTTCTGAATCTGATTGAACGGTTGGCCAAAGACACCGACGGGCTTGATCTGCACGAGCAAACCGATCACGTTATTCGGGCCAGCGGATTGATTGAGTTCTTCCGAAAAGAAAAAGGCGAGCGTGGTGAGACGCGTATCGAGAATCTGGAAGAGCTGGTTAGCGCGGCAAAGGGCTTCGAACCCGATCCGGTGGAAGAGATGTCTCCACTTGACGCATTTCTATCGCATGCAGCCCTGGAGGCGGGCGAAGGACAGGCGGAGGCCTGGGAAGACTGTGTGCAATTGATGACTATGCACTCCGCAAAGGGCCTTGAATTTCCACTTGTTTTTCTCTGCGGGATGGAAGATGGCCTATTTCCCCACCAGCGCTCTATTGCGGACCCGCAGGGGCTCGAGGAAGAACGGCGCCTTTGCTACGTTGGTATCACGCGAGCAAAAGAAACCCTGTACATCACGCACGCTGAACAGCGACGGATGCATGGCACGGACAGTTTTTCGCAAGCCTCGCGTTTCATCAGTGAAATTCCCAATGAGTTAGTCGAGGAAGTACGACCGCGAGTGCAGGTCAGTCGCCCCATTCGGGCACCGCTACGACATGCTCGCAGCGCGAGTGGTGTTGCGCCCGGCGCTGAGCTTGGTGTGCGGTTGGGGCAACGGGTTCGGCACGCGAAGTTTGGCGATGGCGTTATCCTCAATTGCAGCGGTCAGGGCGCCCATGCACAGGTTGAGGTCAATTTTGAGTCCGTCGGCACAAAAATACTGGTGCTTGCCTATGCCAAACTAGATCTCATGTAAGATGAGCGCGAGTTACCGAGTCATCACCAGACTATGAATATATTAATTCTTGGCGCCGGTCAGGTTGGTTCTTCAGCCGCCTATCATCTGTCCCGCGAAGAAGCTAACGAAGTCACCGTTGTCGACATGCGCTCCGAGGTGTTGCGCGAACTGCAGGATCGCCTCGATATTCGTACCGTGGTCGGCCACGCTGCGCATCCAGACGTGCTGGAACGGGCTGGCGCGGCCGATATGGATATTATTGTCGCGCTCACCGATTCTGACGAAACAAATATGATCGCCTGTCAGGTTGCGTACACCATTTATCACACACCAACGAAGATCGCGCGCATTCGCAGTGCCGAATTTATGAATGCCCATCGCCTCTTTACTCAGGATGCGATTCCTGTTGATGTACGAATTAGCCCTGAACAATTGGTATGCGAATACGTCGAACAACTCATACTTTATCCAGGCGCATTGCAAGTGCTCGATTTCGCAGAGGGGCGAGTTCGACTGGTGGGTGCACGGGCAGATCAACGTGGCTCGCTGGTTGGCCAGAAGATCGCGACGCTCAAAGAACATATTCCGAATACGGAAGGTCGTATCGCTGCTATTTACAGAGACGGGAAATCGTTGCAACCCGATGGTGACACCGTCATTCGTGATGGTGATGAGGTGTTTTTCATTGCAGCGCGTCAGGACGTACGCGTCTTTATGAGCGAAGTCCGTAAACTGGAAGACCCGGTGCGGCGCGTTGTCATCGCTGGCGGTGGCAACATCGGAGTGCGTCTGGCACTGGCGCTTGAGCAAACGAATCAGGTAAAAATCATTGAACGGAACCCGAAACGCGCTCGTGTAATTTCAGAGCAGCTCAATAAGGCTATCGTTCTTGTCGGAGACGCCGCAGATGAAGAATTGCTGCTGGAAGAGAACATCGACAACGTTGATGTCTTTTGTTCGCTGACGAATACCGAAGAGGCTAATATCCTTTCCGCAATGCTCGCAAAAAGGCTGGGGGCTCATAAAGTAATGGCGCTAATCAATCGGCCTTCTTATGCAGAACTGGTCGAATCAGGTTCGATTGATATCGCAATCTCTCCGCAACAGGTTACGATTGGTTCATTGCTTGCCCACGTACGTCGGGGTGATGTGGTCAAGGTTCATGCGCTCCGTCGTGGAGCGGCAGAAGCGATAGAAGCAGTCGCACATGGGACCAGAGAAGAGTCGCACGTGGTCGGCCGAAAAATTGAAGACCTCGACCTTCCACGTGGCACTAATATCGTTACCCTTGTACGTGGCGATCAAGTAATTATGGCGCATCACGATACCGTCATCGAAACAGACGACCACGTAATTCTTTTCATGACTGATCGACGTAAAATAGACAAAATTGAAAACCTCTTTCAGGTCGGCGTTTCATTCGTCTGACTCAACCACCAGCGTGTAACTTAGACTCGAGATGAACTGGACAGTCGCACAACGCATTCTCGGTTTGTTACTGATGATGTTTAGTATAACCATGCTGCCGCCGTTGGCGTTTAGCATTGGCTTTGCGGACCAGTCTTGGTTGGCATTTGTCCAAAGCTTCGGCTTTAGTCTGATCGCAGGTTTCCTCGTTTGGTTTCCTGTTCGTGAACGGCGGAAAGACCTTCGATTACGCGATGGGTTCATGGTTGTCGCATCATTCTGGACGGTACTGGGCACGGCCGGCGCGTTGCCATTGTTTCTAGCTGATATTCCGTCGATGTCGTTTACAGATGCGGTTTTTGAGTCGATGTCAGGTTTAACCACAACAGGCGCAACGGTTCTAACCGGCCTTGATTCACTTCCGAAATCCATTCTCTATTATCGACAGCAACTGCAATGGCTTGGTGGAATGGGAATCATTGTTTTGGCGGTCGCTATTTTGCCAATGTTGGGTGTTGGTGGCATGCAGCTGTATCGGGCGGAAACACCGGGTCCGGTTAAAGATACGAAATTGACTCCTCGCATCACTGAGACTGCAAAAGCGCTTTGGTATGTTTACCTCGCGTTTACGATTTTATGCATGGTTGGCTACATGTTTGCCGGCATGGGATGGTTCGATGCACTTTGCCATGCGTTTTCGACGGTTGCGATCGGTGGTTTCTCGACACACGATCTATCGATTGGGCATTTTGATAGCACGGCCATTGATCTCGTAGCCATTGTCTTCATGTTGTTGGCCGGCGTAAATTTTTCCTTACATTTCTTTGCGTGGAAAAACGTTACCGCTAGACACTACGTTCTGGATCCGGAGTTTCGAGCATACTTTTTTATACTGTTGATTCTTTCATCAATCGTCATTGTAACGTTGTTCGTTCTTGGCACCTACGGTGACGCTTACGATTCTTTCATTAACGGGCTTTTTCAGTCTGTCTCAATTGCAACCACAACGGGCTTTACGACTGCAAACTACGCAGCGTGGCCGGGTGCGCTACCGGTCCTTTTGATTTTCGCTAGCTTCATTGGCGGCTGTGCCGGATCGACGGGCGGTGGAATTAAGGTCATTCGATGGCTCTTGATTGCGAAACAAGGCGCGAGGGAAATTGTACGTCTTGTACATCCGAGCGCCGAAATTCCGGTGAAACTTGGGCAAAATGCGGTGCCCTTCCGGGTTGTGGATGCGGTGTGGGGATTCTTCTCTGTATACATCGTTGTATTTGGCGTCATGATGCTTGCGATGATGGCCACGGGGCTGGATCAAGTAACTGCTTTTTCAGCAGTGGCGGCGACACTGAACAATCTAGGGCCGGGATTGGGTGAGGTCGCGGCAGGCTTCATGACGGTAAGTGACACTGGCAAGTGGATTGCAATTGTCGGGATGCTTCTTGGGCGCTTGGAGATTTTCACACTATTGGTTTTATTCACGCCGACATTTTGGCGGCACTAATGACCGATAGCCAGGCAGCCCGGCTGCCGTTAATCGACCGAATTAGTATTGCTATCGGTCGCGCAACGGCGTGGCTCACACTCGGAATGGTCCTGGTCACTTTTGTGATTGTCGTCATTCGCTACGTGTTCGATAGTGGGTTCATCTGGTTACAGGAAGCGGTTACCTGGATGCATGCGACAGTTTTCATGCTAGGGGCCGCGTATACGATGCAACGGGACGAGCACGTTCGAGTCGATATCTTCTATCAGGAGATGTCTGCACGGAGACGCGCGTGGGTAGATCTGATGGGTGTCGTGGTATTCGTTTTTCCGTTGTGCGGTTTCTTCGCTTATGAGGCATACGAATATGTCAACTCATCTTGGAAATTGAATGAGGTTTCGCGAAATTCGGGGGGGTTGCCGTACCCGTTTGTTCCTTTGCTTAAGTCACTTCTCCTATTAATGCCGGTTACGGTCGCACTGCAGGGCGCGTCATTGTTTTTGAAATCGTTCGCCGTGATACGGAGCGATTAGCGGTGGAGTGGGTCGCTCTATTACTCTTTCTCGCAGTAATTTTGTTACTGCTCGCGGGTTTTCCTGTCGCGTTTTCGTTGGGTGGAACGGCATTGCTATTCGCAGCGGCAGGGGTCATCGGCGGGGGCTTTGAGACGGCGTTTCTTTCGGGCTTACCCAGTCGATTGTTCGGCATCATGACCAACGAAACCCTGGTTGCGGTGCCTTTGTTTGTTTTTATGGGCATTACGCTGGAACGGGCAAAAATAGCAGAGGATTTGCTCGATACGTTGAGTTCGCTTTTTGGCAGGCTTCGTGGCGGGCTCGGTATCTCGGTCACTTTGGTGGGTATGCTGCTAGCGGCGAGCACTGGAATTGTGGGTGCGACCGTTGTAACGATGGGTCTTTTATCTTTGCCGACTATGCTAAAACGCGGCTACTCCCCGGAAATTGCGACTGGCACTATCTGTGCTTCGGGAACACTGGGTCAGATAATCCCGCCCTCTATAATTTTAGTGATGCTTGGGGATGTGATGTCGGCGGCATACCAACAAGCTCAACTGGCTCAGGGCATTTTCTCGCCAAAGACGGTATCTGTCGGTGATTTGTTTGCTGGCGCTTTAATCCCTGGTTTGTTGTTGGTGTGTCTGTACGTTCTCTATCTTATTGTGACCGCAATTGTTAAGCCTGATGCTATGCCCGCACATATTGCAGATGATCGAGCAGTTTCGTTTAGTAGACTTTTAAAAGCGTTGTTTCCGCCTTTGCTGCTCATCTTCGGAGTGCTTGGTTCGATTCTTGGTGGGCTTGCGACACCGACCGAGGCCGCGGGTGTTGGTGCGATGGGAGCTTTGTTAATTGCATTGCAACGCGGCGGGTTAACGTACGTCCGTTTGCAGGAAATCATGCGTGGGACACTTCGAATCAGCAGTATGGTGTTTCTGATATTGATTGGCGCGTCGGTATTTTCGCTCGTATTTCGTGGTTACGGCGGTGACGATGGCGTTCGCGAGTTGTTGCAAGGGTTGCCGGGTGGGGTCTTCGGCGCTTTGCTGGCCGTTATGTTAGTGATGTTCTTGTTGGGTTTTGTACTGGACTTTATCGAAATTACATTTGTTGTTGTGCCCATCGTCGGCCCCGTCTTGCTCTCGATGGGTCTCGATCCAGTATGGCTTGGCATTATGATTGCGATCAACCTGCAAACATCTTTTTTGACGCCGCCGTTTGGCTTTGCGTTATTTTACTTGCGTGGTGTCGCGCCCCCGGAAGTGACAACAGGACAGATTTACCGTGGGGTGATTCCATTCGTGGCGATTCAGATTTTGGCTCTGATCATCCTCGCCGTTTTTCCGGAGATTGTGACCTGGTTGCCGAATCGAATTTACGGCTCTTAAGTTCGGTTGTTCAGTGTCGGAGTACTACTCTGGCACTGAATGCTACTCGAACGACTAACGGCGCTTCCGTGATACGGTAAATGCCTCATCGTTGAACCACAATCCATTGTTCTTGTGGAGTATGTCGGCAGTTGCCTCCATGTATTCTCCGGAAGCAATAACGGGTTCGAGTCTGTCATCTTCAATTTGCGCTACATAAATTGCGGCATTCCACGCTGCGAATAGCGTTGAGGTTCCGATTGAGGCGCTAATTTCATCGGGTAAGGTATGCATACGGTAGCGCAGCATTGCTTTATCGTCTGATGCATTGCTGAAATTATAGTGTCTCGCATTGCTGCCCAATTCACCCTTCAAAGTTTTGACCACTTCGTGACGGTTTACTGCAAAGGGATCTTCGTCTGGCCATATTTTTTGAACAAGATCGAGTCCTGGGTCGTGACCAGCGGATTGAATGGTGACTGCACGACCACACGGTGCGAGACTTTTGACTAGTGGCGAAAGTACTTTTGTGACTTTGAATTCGGCGCCAACCCGAGCGCGCCACGGTTGCGAAATGACAACCAAATCATAGTTGCCTTTGCCCGCCTCACCCCGCTTGGGAATAACATTATCGAGTATGAAGCGTTGATCTTCTCGGTAAATCACCATGACGGTAGGGCGAATGTACAATGGATTGCCTGTCTTCTCACTGGCTCGAACTTGCCAACCATCCACTAGCTCTTCGTCCATTGAGCGTAACTGTTCGCCAAAACCATGAGCGCTGTCACCCTCAAGAGATATTTCGATCCAATTAAGTGCAGCTGCTTTCTCTACATTTCGTGGCATCAACCACGGTGATTCTGCGTAATACAAATTCGTCATAATGACGACGCTGGCGGGGTGTTCGACGAATCGATCTGGCATTTAATCCATCGACAATCGGACGTCTTCGAGACTTATTTCTTTTCCGACCACATAGAATGGGATCGTTGGAAAACGTCGGTGCATCGCACGCATCAAGTGTGACAGCACGGTGCCATCACCCATGCCCGCGTCAAACAACCGAAATGCCGGCGGCGTCGGCTGAATGTATGACAATTCTTGCGAGGCCCGTTCGGCGACCACCCATTTTTCGTCGCATGTGTTAACGAAGGACAAATATTTCTGACGATTATCGTAGAAAAGTAGAGGGCTTAGTTCTTTTTTTGGTTAGCGGGAGAGCTCGTCATTGACGCTTTGACTCGTGTGAATTGTTTTTCATTAGGGGCTTACAAGGAACGGGCGTTTAGATATGCCATCTCGCTGATCTCATGATACGGAATAGCCATATTTTGGAAGTCGTTAAAGGATGCCTGAATACGGGCTGCCCATTCATCGTTAGCTGACAATTCATCAAGCGCTTCTTGACTGTATTGTCGGAGTAATTTCAATACATCATCGGGTAAACGTCGTAGTTCAACATTCGGATCTTCTTTTAGTTGCTTTAACGCGATCGCATTACCCCAGGTGTGATCAGCCATCATGTCTACGTTGATTGCCTGACAGACCGTGCCAATAATTTCCTGTAAATCTTCGGGCAGGGTGTTCCACGCATCGCGGTTAACGGTGAGCTGCAACATGGGACCGGGTTCGTGCCAGCCCGGATAGTAGTAATAGCGCGCAGCTTTGTGCAGGCCCAGCGCGATATCATTGTAGGGTCCAACCCATTCAGCGGCATCCAGTGCTCCGGTTTGTAACGCAGTGAATATCTCCGAAGCCGGAACGTTCACTTGCGTTACACCGGCCCGTCGCATCACCTCTCCCCCAACGCCGGGAATTCGCATTTTCAATCCCTTTAAATCCGCGACAGAATTAATTTCTTTGTTAAACCAGCCCGCCATCTGGACGCCCGTATTACCAGCGACAAACGGAATAACATTAAAAGGCGCGTATAGCTCTCGCCACAACTCAAGGCCACCACCGTAGTAAAGCCAGGCATTTTTTTCATGCACGGTCTGACCGAATGGAACCGCGGTAAAGTATTGTGCGGCGGGAACCTTGCCGCGATGGTAGTACGCGGAGTCATGGCCCATCTGGACCGTGCCGCGACTGACGGCATCAAGCACCTCAAGTGCCGGGACTAACTCGCCACCCGCATATACTTTGACTTTTAGGCGGCCATTACTGGTTTTTTCCAGCCTGTCGGCGAGATTTTGCACCCCGACGCCAATACCGGGCAACCCGGCCGGCCAACTGGTGACCATATTCCATTCAAATGTTTCCACTGATCTGGCAGAAGGCGTTGAGGCCGTCTCTTCTTCAGCACAGGCTGAGAGACCTGCAGCGGCAGCCACTCCGGTAACAAATTGTCGTCTTTTCATGCTGTGTTGTATTTCCGTCTTGAAAAAGGATGCAATTACGACAAGACAGTTTAGAGGTCGGTGGGTCAGCTGCCTACTGGTTTCTTGATGAGTTTATTTACCACCTAGAAGCCTTTTAAGTGGATAAGAAAAACTATTAACCCAATTAGCAGTGAATAATTAGTAAGTGGGTTTAGTTTTTCATTTATAGCGATAAAGCAAGGTATAAGTGGTTATCCACAGGCCTAAAGACGGACAGGAAACGGCCCCGACCCAAAGATCGGGGCCCCATCCTTGATGTGAAGCTGGAGCGCAAAGGCCCCAACTGCCCGTCCTTGGGCGCTAGCCACGCAATCCGAACCCAACATTGCTGTAAGCTCGATCCGGGATTTTGCGAATAGCCCACACAGGCAGCCTGCCATAGACCACAACGGCCATTGCGAGCCGTCAAAGGCTCGGAAACAGGGAGATTTGGGTGGATTCATAACAGGCAAGAACGCGGGTATGATGTGCGGCCGCGGCCAGCCCTAATCGGATTTTCACCCGCCCAATGATCAGCCTGCTTCAACGCGTCAGTCATGCCAGTGTTTCAGTAGACGGAGCCGTTACAGGCTCTATTGGACGTGGTTTGCTAGTCTTTCTGGCGGTTCAGCCGGAAGACTCTGAGACGACGCTTGCGCGCATGGTTGAGCGAGTACTCACATACCGGATCTTTCCGGACGAGGCTGATCGTATGAATCGTAGTGTGCTTGAGGAACAGCTGGAATTGCTCGTTGTGCCACAATTTACATTGGCGGCAGACACGCGGAAGGGTACCCGTCCGAGCTTTACCCGGGCTGCGTCGCCAACAATTGCGGCGCGCTACTTTCAGGACTTTCTGACAGAATGTCGTGAGAGACTCACCACGGTTGAAAGCGGCGTTTTTGGCGCCAATATGAAAGTCTCATTGCTAAATGATGGGCCGGTAACGTTCTGGCTTGAGGCGTAAATGCGAGCCCTTCTTTAACGTCAAAGGACCTTTTGCTTCGAGGCATAGTTAATTGCTGTTGTTTAACGTCAGAAATCTTTCTGACTTGAGGCGTGATCTTCGACCGGTTTTATTGGGCTCACGCCTGTACTATGAATATAGAAGGGCTTAGCCCTCATCCAGGAAAGGGCAAAAGCCCTTGTGAATAAACGGGCAGCAGCCCGAAGAGAGGAAAACGATGTTTGCCAACGTCAGTATTTGGCAGCTGTTAATCGTATTGGTGATTGTTATCGCCATTTTCGGTACCAAGCGCCTTAAGTCACTCGGCACAGATCTCGGCGGAGCCGTGAAGGGATTCCGTTCAGCAATGGATTCTGCAGAGCAGGAACCTGCGGAACAGCTCGACGACCAGTCCAAAGACGCGAGCTTTGACTCAACTCCAGCCGAAGAATCCACCAAAAACAATCAAAGCTAGCTTGTTAGCTCACTAGGACGATCCTGATCTATGTTCGGAGTCAGCGGCGGAGAGCTGATCATTTTGTTGCTCATTGGTCTAGTCGTTTTAGGACCGGAGCGTTTGCCGCGCGTCGCAAATCAGATTGGTGGGTGGCTGGGTCAGGCGCGCCGGATGACGCGCGTGATGAAGCGACAGCTGGAAGAAGAGCTTGATCTAAACGACACCTTCAAAATCAATCCACCCCCCGCATCCCGGGCACCATCGACACAACCGAAACCGGTTGAAAAAACTTCGCCTGATACAGAGACGCCGGATGGCGACGCTGAACCGGAAAGCGCTGTCGAACCAGAGCCTATCCTTCCTCGCGAGGACGATAATTACTCGCCAGCACATGCCACTGAAGAAACAGGCACTGGAGTGGGCGAGGAATCAAACGTCGATGATCACGAACCAAAATCGGAACCAGAAGCAAGCGACGATAAGATCGCGGAGAAAGTCGAATCGTGACGGAACAGGGCGAGGCAACAACCGAAACCACGGACGATGATTTAGCTGAAGGCACGTTGATTTCGCATCTTGTTGAACTGCGAAATCGCCTGCTGAAAATGTTTGGTGTCGTACTCGTGTTGTTTATTTTTTTGGTCCCGTGGCGCGGCGAAATTTTCACTATGGTCGCTCAACCGCTAGTGGACGTACTGCCGGGCGGCCAACTTATTGCAATAGATCCGGCTTCAACCTTTATCACACCCGTCAAGCTGACGCTTTTTGTCGCATTGTTTCTTGGTATGCCGGTCGTCCTATACCAGATTTGGGCCTTCGTCGCCCCAGGCTTATATCGAAAGGAAAAACGTTTCGCGTTCCCATTGCTTGCATCAAGTATTGCTCTTTTTTACATGGGGATAGCGTTCGCGTACTACATCGTTTTCCCGCTTGTCTTTAAGTTCTTTGTTGCAGAAGCGCCCGACGACGTCGAGGCGCAAACGGATATCGCGCGTTTTGTGGAATTCATTACGACCATAATTTTCGCGTTTGGAATAGCATTCGAGGTCCCAATCGCAACTGTCTTGGTCGTATGGACAGGCCTTACTACGCCGAAAAAACTGGGCAAAGCCCGGCCATATGTGTTTCTCGGTGCGTTTATCGTTGGCATGTTCCTAACGCCGCCTGACGTCATCAGCCAGACACTTCTTGCTGTGCCCATTTATATTTTGTTCGAGCTCGGCATTTTGATGTCGAGATTCTTTACGACTCGGAAAGAAGAACTCGAAGAAGAAGCAAGCGAAGAGTAACAATAAATTAAAAAAACTGGGTCAGGGTCGAGACTCTGACTCTGTCCAAGACATTACGCCTCGATGAATTCTTCCCAATCGCTTTGCTGCGGCTTGGCCGTTAACAAACTCACAACCACCAACGTCGTTACGGACACAATGACTGCGGGAATCGCAATGTAGTCTGTGTCCATTGGAAACGAAACACCCAAAACGTTTATGCCTTCAGCGCTGCCCTTATAGACTGAATTCAGAACCGCGATGATGACCACGGTCAACATTCCCGAGGCGATCGATGCGACTCCGCCTGCACAAGTCACACGTTTCCAGAAAAACGCGGCCAGTAGCGGTGGTGCGAGCGACGCACCGATCATAGTGTAGGACATCAGCGCCATTTCAAGAATCGTATCGAATTGACTCATCATGAGATAGGCCAGCAAGCCGATACCAACGATGCAGGCGCGTTGGATCCAGAGGATCTGTGTCGCGGTTGCGTTCTTATAAAAGAACGCCTGAAAAATGTCGCGCGTGACATTCGTCGATGTCACCATTAAAAAAGTATTGCCGGTTGATATTACTATCGCAGCGCCTGCAGCGAGTAGTAACGAACCGATAACAACGGGTAGCTGCTCGAAACCGATCCGCAATATAATTTCTTCAGCCATCGCCCGATTGATACTGCCATCGGCAAGGAAGAATCGCGGGTCATCTGCATAAATGGCAAAACCCACCAATGCAATTAGCATCATGAGTGTTTCGACAACGACGACACCGACGAACATTCCCATGACGGCCTTGCGCGCGTTCGCTTCATTGTCAGCCGATGAAAACTTTTGGTACATGCTGCTCTCGCTCATGAGCAACAAGAATGTCGGCAATGCTATGCCGACTACCCAGACGAAGTCGTGTCCACCCATTAACGATAGATGGGTCGGTTGGGTTTGCTGAATGGTCGTAATGACCGCGCCCAATCCGCCATGGCCCGAAATCGCAAACGGCAGCGTTAGCACCATCGCTACCAGCATGATGCTGCCATTAAAGATGTCGATCGAGACAATTGAGACCATGCCAGCAAGAACAGTAAATCCCACGATTAGAAATGCGGCAATAATCATCCCGGTTTCGGGAGAAATAGAACCATCCGATAAAATGGCGATAAAGCGTCCGCCACCTTTGAATTGGTAACCCGCGATAACCATGTAGGCAATGATGATGGTGATTGTGCCCAGCACCTTGGCCAACTGGTTATAGCGCTTTTCAAGAAGGTCGGTGAGCGTGTATTGCGCAATACGGCGAACACGTGCGGCGATCATATAGATCACCAGAATGCCGACCCAGGCACCGGCGGAAAACCACAGCTCCGAGAGCCCGGTACGAAAGGTGAGGCCGGCCGTGCCAAAAAGACTACCGGAACCGATCCAGGTGCAAACGAGTGTCGCCACCAACATATAAACCGGCACACTGCGACCTGCGACCATAAAATCTTCAGCGGATTTAACGCTACGGCTCTTATAGACACTGATACCGAGAAGCATCAGGACATAGCCGACAACGACAACGATATAGGTCATTTGCATCCTCTTTGGTGGTGGCGGAGGGTGAATACCCTCTATTGCCGCCGCCCTCTTTTTGTTTTTAGATCTAGATTCTTGGGCTGAATCAGTCAGCACAGGCGTGCCAAAGGTATCATATCGGGCCGCATCCCTGACGCACGGCCCGGCACCTGTCGCCGCCGCCAGATAGGCACAGACGGCACGGTCAGCTAAAATGCAGACCTTCGCCGGCTCGATGCCGGTTTTAGGCTCTAGTCCGATCAAACAAAATAAGAACCGGAGAGGTCCATGAATTCACCACCCGTCCCGCCACAAATCACCGTTAAGGCCGTTTTACTTGGCATCATTTTGGCTGCCGTACTGGCCGCTGCCAACGCCTACATAGGACTATTTGCCGGTCTGACCGTATCGGCGTCGATTCCTGCCGCGGTCATATCGATGGCTGTTCTAAAAATGTTCAAGAATTCCAACATTCTTGAAAACAACATTGTTCAAACGGCAGCGTCGGCAGGTGAATCTGTAGCGGCGGGTGTAATTTTCACATTGCCGGCACTGATACTAATGGGCTACTGGGACGTTTTTGACTACTGGTGGGTTACCGCCATTGCGGGCCTCGGCGGACTTCTCGGCGTTTTGTTCACGATTCCGCTGCGGCGCTCACTGATTGTAGAGCAGCAACTCGCGTATCCGGAAGGTAAGGCCACCGCTGAGGTATTAAAGGTCGGAGACGACGGCTCCGGCGGTATCAAGTTCCTTGCGCTGGCGGGCATTACCGGCGCAGTCATCAAATTTTGCTCAACGGGACTGATTGTTCTCGCCGGGGTCGCGCAGACTGCCAAGTACGTCGGCACCAGCACGATAGCGTACGTCGGCACCAATCTATCTCCGGCGCTGATAAGCGTTGGTTTCATTGTGGGCTTGAATATATCCGTGCTGATTTTCCTGGGCGGCGCCATCTCCTGGTTTGTCGCCATTCCAATCTTCTCCACGTTCTTCCTGGAAAGCAGTCCGGAAATTCTGGCGCTGTATGAGTCCGGAGCAGGCCCCGAAGACCTGGCATGGGAAATCTGGACAAGCCAGATTCGCTATCTCGGGGTCGGGGCAATGGTAATCGGTGGCGTGTGGGCGTTGGTCTCAATGCGCGGCTCATTGGTTGATGGCATCAAGAGCGGAATGGCACAGTACAAATCTGATGCGCCGGTTGCGACCAGCCATACGGACAGGGATATGCCGATGAATTACGTCATGATAGGCGTTGCATTGTTCGTTATCCCCATATTTTTTCTGTACCAATCGATTGTCGATAATTTCGGCATCAGCTTGTCGATGACCTTGATCATGGTCGTCGCCGGGTTTCTATTTTCGTCAGTCGCCGGTTACATGGCAGGCCTGGTTGGCTCGTCCAATAACCCAATATCTGGCATTACCATCGCGACAATTCTATTCGCCTCCTTAATTTTGCTGTTGATGATGGGCCGCGATTCGCCGATCGGGGCGCCCGCCGCCATTATGATTGGCGCAGTGGTTTGTTGTGCCGCGGCAATCGCCGGCGACAACATGCAGGACCTGAAGGCCGGATACATATTGGGTGCCACTCCCTGGAAACAGCAGGTCATGCAGGGAATCGGTGTCGTCTCATCCGTTCTAATCATGGCGCCTGTGTTAAATCTGATGCTCAAGGCCTACAGCATTGGACCAAAAACGGAAGAATTCCCACAGGCATTGGCGGCTCCACAAGCAACGTTGATGTCTTCGGTCGCACAGGGTGTCTTTGAAGGTGGGCTACCGTGGACGATGATCTTCATTGGTGCGGCGATCGGCATCGCGATTATTATTTCGGACGAGGTTCTAAAATCGAAAGGCTCTTCTTTTCGCATGCCAGTGCTTGCCGTCGCGGTCGGGATCTATTTGCCGCTTGAACTATCAGTGGCAATTCTTATCGGCGGTGTGGTCGCACACCTCGCAGCCAAAGTACACGCCAAACGGGGTGCCGATGGAGAGACAAGCATGCGCAACGGTATGCTGGTTGCGGCAGGATTGATTAC
>JABIUH010000119.1 GCA_018701055.1 Woeseia sp.
ATGCAACCATCGGTTTCGGCGAGGACAATTACGGTGTTGAGCTGTTCATCGATAACCTCACAGACGAACGGATCATTCGATACGTTCGAGCCGGTGGCGCGACACCTGAACAATTTGTTACGCGACCAAGATCTATTGGCTTACGATTTAGATACGATTATTGATCCAGCACGAATCGCGATCACTTAAGCGATACAATGGGGAAGTGGCTGCAAAGCCACTTCCCTTTTTATTTGCTTGAAACAATGGTTGATATCGAATGGAATTTGAAGAATCGCTGCGCGCAGTACAACGACTAGTCAGTCAAAACGAATTGACAGCAGCGGATAGCGCTTTAAAGGAACTACTACAGGTTCAACCTCAACACGTGGAGGCGTTGTTCGTTAAGGCGGTCATTAAACGATTAATGAATCAACCCGTCGTTGCATTACAAACCTTAAGCTTCTTACACGACATCAATCCGCAACACAGTCGCGCGCACCAGGAAGTGGGCCATCTCAGAATGATCAATAGAGAGCTCAAACCAGCGATCGAATCCTATGAGCGAGCGGTTGAATTGGACCCTGCATTAATCAGTAGCTGGACCGCACTGACTGGACTGTACGGCATGGACAAAAACCTGGCCGGCGCTCAGAAAGCGAAAGTACATACTGAACGTCTGAAGGCCCTGCCTCAGGAACTACTCAACGTTTCAAGTCTTATCAACGAAAAACGGCTCGATAAAGCAGAACCGTTGTGTCGCCAATTCCTACTTCGAGACCCAACAAATGTTGAAGCGATGCGATTACTTGCATCGATTGGCATGGAACTCGGAGTCACAGACGATGCGGAACACCTCTTAGAAAAGACGCTGGAATTTGATCCTGGCTTTCACATCGGTCGATTCGATTATGTTGGTGTCCTGCAGAAGCGACAGAAGTTTGAAGCCGCATTCAGTAATGCCGCTCATCTGAGAGAGGCGCAACCCAACAATTTCAATTACAAACGACTTTATGCGAATGCCTGTCTTAACGTTGGCAGGCATGAAGAAGCCATTGCGGTCTACAGCATGGTACTGGAAGTGGATCCTGAGAACCCGCAGATCTTATTGATGTGCGGCCACGCAGCAAAAACGATCGGCAGAATTCAAGACGGCATTGACTACTACCGACGCTGCTATAGCGCCAAACCGGATTACGGCGATGCCTTCTGGAGCTTGGCAAATCTAAAAACCTATACGTTGACTGATGACGAACTGGCGATTGCGAAGAATAGCGAGGCGGCAAGTGATACTGATATTGTCGACCGAATTCATTTGTGTTTTGCACTCGGAAAGGCGCTTGAGGATCGCGAGAACTATGATTCGTCGTTTGAATACTACGCGCGCGGCAATGCACTCAAACTTTCGGAGCTTGGCTATCATTCCGATTTGGTGAGCACAGAGATACGCACACAAATTGAAGTGTGCGATACCACGCTCCTGAATTCTAAATCTGGCGGCGGCGACCCGGCCCCGGATCCGATTTTCATCGTCGGTTTGCCGCGTTCGGGTTCCACCCTGCTCGAACAAATATTGGCCTCGCATAGCGAGATTGATGGAACGTTTGAGTTACCTAACGTTCTCAACACGGTCGCTAAACTGAATGGACGCCGAATGGCCGGAGAAGCGGCGAAGTACCCGCATATCCTCGCGGAACTTAGTCACGATGAACTCGCCGATCTCGGTAAGGATTATATTGAGGAAACGCAAATTCACCGGGCCCAGGCGCCATTCTTTATCGACAAAATGCCGAACAACTTTCGGCACTTAGGCCTGATTAAGATGATGTTGCCAAATGCAAAAATCATTGACGCACGTCGGGAACCAATCGCTTGCTGTTTTAGTGGGTTCAAGCAGCTGTTCGCACATGGACAGGCCTACACGTACGGGTTGCAGGAAATCGGTCAGTATTATCAGGATTACGTCTCGTTAATGACACATTGGGAACAGCTTTTTCCTGACCAAATCCTAAGAGTCCAGTACGAAGACGTGGTTGCCGACTTGGAGACCGAGGTCGCGCGAATGCTGACTTACTGTGGTCTGGATATGCAATCGGCGTGCCTTGAATTTCACAAGACCGAAAGACTGGTGCGTACGCCGAGCTCAGAACAGGTCAGGCAACCTATTTATCAACAAGGTTTGGAGCAATGGAAGAACTTCGATGCCTTCTTACCGCCGCTTAAAACCGCGTTGGGCGATCAACTAAGGTAGCGGACTGCCTTACTGGTTGAACTCAACGTGGCTCCCCAATCGAGTCGCCATGTACTTGTACATATCATGAATGGTGCCTTCCAAATCCGGCGTTGAAAGCGGTCCAGGGTTGAAATATTTGGACTGCAGTCCTTTTTGTAGCGTTTCCAACTTAAGCTTATCTTCCGCGTTGACCTGATTCATGAACTCTCGCTGTTCATCCGTCACATCACCGATCTCCGGCAGCGCGGACATTCCCCAACGAATATTCACAGAATTGGTCGTATTTGGACTGAGACACAAATAGATCAAGATACTCGGTGCCGCAGCTACCACTAAATTCGGAAACAATCCGAACATGAGCGAACAGCGCTTTTCCTTGTCCGTTAGGTTTGGTGGAAACGGCCCGCGTTCCGGGTAACTAGGATCGTAGTATGAAAAATACGCGTTGAAGTTCCCATCTGATGGGACGTACTCGCATAAGCCGGTCGGCGTCAGCGGTTTTAAGGTCTTTGGATGGGTGACATCGAGGTGATACCCCTCCATGAAATTTTCTGCCAAACATTTCCAATTCGTTTGCCACGTTGTTTGCTCGGTAAACCCGTTGATTCGATCCGCAATATCGTAGTTTTCGATAAAGGGCATTAGTTCACTCATACGTGGTGCAATCGGTTCGGCCTTACCGTCCAAATTAACGAAAAGAAATCCTTCCCATATCTCAACATTGAACGATGGCAACTTGCATTCGGATTTATTGAATCCAGGCACATCATCCATTAACGGAGCCGCGATCAACTGCCCCGTCGAGTCGTACGTCCAAGCATGATACGAACAACTGAAACGCGATTTCTTCCCTTTCCCACTGGCCACAATGTTGCCGCGATGACGACAAACATTTGATAGGACACGCACCGCACCGTCTTTCGCACGAGTCACCAACAACTGCTCGCCAATCACTTCTGTCGTGTAAAAGTCTCCGGGCTCTTTAACTTCATCCGCTCGGCCGAGACAAACCCAATCACGCCTGAATATGTGCTCCGCCTCAAGATCCGCAAACTCGTCGGATGTGTAGTACGCCGCCGGCATAACTGACCCGTTTCCGATAGCCGTGTTGTTAGCCTCGGTTAATGCCTCACGAATCTCGTTTACAGTTGCGTTCATGCCTGGACGCTTCTGAAATAAGTGGTGTATCTGACGAAAGTACGATCATAGTATGCGGTGTGTTCACACAAACCTATATACTTCATTGCGTGTGACACTTTACCTTTAAGAACCGCGGAAAACTATGAACACAGCGCTTGATGACCCGAATTTGGTTGCCAAAATCAATTCAACCAAAACAATTTCTGCAGCGATGTGGATGACGGTAATAGGAACCCTGGGAATCCTATTCTTGCCGTTAATGGTCAGTGGCATCATCGATGAATTAGGCTTTGACAAAAAACAGGCGGGCTACATCGCTGCTGCCGAGATGGCGGGTGTCGCCATTGCTTCTGGGTTGGGAATATTCTGGGTTCGACGGGTGAATTGGCGAATCATTGGGACGTATGCAACGGTTGTTTTTATCGGTGCCAATTGGATATCGACTGGAATTGACGGCTACTGGTTAATGTTCATTGCTCGTCTCTTTGTCGGGCTGGCGAGTGGCGCTCTTCTTGCCATTGGTCTCGCTTGCCAAAGCGATAGCAAGAATGCCGACCGGATATTTGGGTATTGGGTCGCTGTTCAAATGACAGTATCCGCCGTAGGTTATCTATTGCTGCCCAGCATACGCACGCAGTGGGGCCTGGACGGCTTCCTTTTTGCATTAATTATTTTGGGTGCCACGTCCTTTTTCTCCATTCTTTATATGCCCAGGAACGGATTAAACAGATCCGTAGCGGCGGATGGCCCACGCAGCTCAATCGTATTGGGTGGCTTCGCTCTTGTGGGTGCATTGTTGTTTTTTATGGCGCAAGGCGGGCTTTGGGCATTTCTGGAACGACTAGGTCTCGCTGCGAATCTGACGGTAACGCAAATCGGTTTTGCACTAGCCATATCGTCCTATTGCGGCATTGTCGGCGGCCTGGCCAAAAATTGGTTAACGGACTTTATGGGTACAACAGCGCCATTCATCTGTGTCGTGATTGGCGAAATAATTATGTTGTACTTATTCGCCAATGACCCTGGCAACATTCTATATGCCGTCGCAGTCTGCATGTTGCAGTTTTTCTGGGCTATGGGCATGGCGACGCTGCTGGGTGGTTTCAATCTCATCGATAAATCCGGTGGTCTTGTACTCTTACTGATGTCGGTCGCGAAGGTCGGTTATTCTCTTGGTCCTGCCCTGATGGGTTGGCTGATCGACGGAGATGATTACTCGCGAGTACTCCTAAGCAGTGGCGCATTAGTCATCGTTGGAATGCTAACCGCCGTGGTACTGATCAAGACAATCGATCGATAACTCGCTAGCTGCACCGTCATTACTTGATAGGATTTTGCAGACAGTGTCAAAATTTTACAGCGCACGCTGGGTGCCGCGCATTCTACGCATCAGACTGACTATTTTTGCGGCGCTCATACCTAGCAATGATGCTGACGCAATACCGAACGACGTTCCGGAAGAGCTTGTTCAAACAAGATTAGCGGCGAAACGCAGTTAGCAGTACTGATCCTGATGGTGAATTTCATTGCGATAGTGTCGAGCAAAATATGAAGACGGAAAAATCAGCGCACTCAGAACAGTTCAAGTCTGCCCTAGTCTGTCTTGTGGTTTTGCAAATCGAAGTTAATGCCGCACTTCAGTATCTCAATAGTGCGTGCAGCATAGAGGGTCAATTCTCGCCAGCACAGCTGGATGACCATCAGAAAGTCAGCTATGAACTGGCATTTAGTGTTGCTGATCTTGAGGCCGCGAGTGCCATGCTGAAGTATGCAATCAAGGTTTCGTCAGACGATAGGTTATGCGAGCAACTATCACTCGCATTCTGTGCGGACAGTCTGCGCACTGTTTGGCAGCGGCTGTTGACGCACGCGACGGAGGCAGGCCTATCCCGTTCTCAACTGTTGGACCTAATGGACAGCGAACCGCTAGCAGGCTTCCTGGCAGAACATGGGGATGTCGCGCAGTTTGCCGCGATCGGAACAGAGCTACTCGCGCGCGGCAACGTGCGCCTGCCAAGCGGGCTGGACGACGAGAAAGAAATAATTCGGGACAGTTTTGCGCGTTTCGCCGAAGAAGTGGTGATGCCACAGGCCGAGCACATTCATCGCTTTGACACAGATATTCCCGATGAGCTGATCAATGCCGCTGCGGAGATGGGCTGCTTTGGCACCTGCATTCCAGAGCGATTTGGCGGCTTGATGCCTGACGAGCGCAACGATAGCCTCGCGATGATTGTCGTAACCGAAGAATTATCGCGAGGTTCACTCTGTGCGGCTGGTAGCTTGATCACCCGTCCGGAAATTGCCGCGCGCGCGCTTTTGGCCGGCGGCACCGAACAACAGCAGGAATTCTGGTTACCTCGGTTGGCCGTCGGTGAGTCGCTTGCGGCAATCGCAATCACCGAGCCTGATTGCGGTTCAGATGTGGCCAGGGTATCGCTCAAGGCCACTGAGTCGGACGGTGGATGGGTACTCAATGGTGCGAAAACCTGGTGTACTTTTGCCGGCAAATCGGACGTGTTAGTCACCCTCGCCCGCACTGATAATGACCTCAGCATGGGCCATCGCGGGCTTAGTTTATTTATGGTGGATAAACCGCGCTTCACCGGACATGAGTTTTCGCATGAAAATTCCAACGGCGGCCGGTTAACCGGAAGGGCAATTCCTACCATCGGCTATCGCGGCATGCATTCCTTTGATCTTTCGTTCGAAGACTTCTTCGTCCCCGACACAGCATTGGTTGGTGGCGACGAGGGCCTCGGCCGGGGTTTCTACTACACGATGGCAGGGTTTGCCGGGGGACGTATTCAAACTGCCGCACGTGCGTCCGGTGTGATGCAGGCGGCGCTCGAGCACGCAGTCGCCTATGCGCGAGACCGAAAAGTATTCGGCGCACCCGTCGGGAATTTTCAGCTCACTCAAGTCAAGCTGGCGCGCATGCTGGCAGCACTCACGGCATCGAGGCAGTTCAGCTACGCCGTCGCACGAATGATGGACGACGATGGCGGACAGATGGAAGCAAGCCTGGTCAAATTGTTTAGCTGCCGTGCAGCCGAGTGGGTAACCCGCGAAGCCATGCAGATTCATGGCGGCATGGGCTACGCAGAGGAAAGTGATGTCAGCCGATATTTCGTGGATGCTCGCGTGTTGTCCATATTCGAAGGTGCGGAGGAAACCCTTGCCCTCAAAGTTATTGCACGCGACCTAATCGCAAACGCAGGAGAGCGGACGTAATGCAGGATGTGTTATCGGGCATGCGTGTGGTGGAGGGCAGCGCGTTTATTGCCGCACCATCCGGCGGCATGACGCTTGCCCAGCTGGGGGCAGACGTCATTCGCTTTGACCCGATTGGGGGCGGCATAGATTATCGCCGTTGGCCAGTGACAGAGAACAACGAAAGTATTTACTGGCACAGTCTCAACAAAGGCAAACGTTCGATCGCGGTGGATTTCAAGAAACCCGAGGGGCGCGAATTATTGACGCAGCTGATCACTGCGCCCGGTGACGGTTGTGGGCTGTTCCTGACCAACTTCCCGGCCCGCGGCTGGTTGTCGGACAAAAAGCTTCGCGCACATCGCGAGGATCTTATTTATCTAAACCTAACGGGCGATCGCCATGGCGGCAGTGCGTTGGATTACACCGTTCAAAGCAGAATAGGACTCCCCTATCTCACTGGCGCAGCAACTGGCGATGATCCAATTAATAATCCGTTGCCGGCCTGGGATTTGATCGCCGGACAACACATCGCGTTGGGATTGCTCGCTGCCGAACGCAACCGCTTGCGGTCAGGCAAAGGCCAGTTTGTGAAGCTTGCATTGGCCGATGTGGCGCTGGCCACTCTGGGTCATCTCGGCTATATCGGTGAGGTGATGGTGAACAACGCCGAACGAAACCCGATAGGCAACCATATTTTTGGCTCCTTTGGCCGCGACTTCAAATGTCGGGACGGCGGTCGGGTCATGCTTGTGGGTGTCAGTGCAAATCAATGGCAGGCCATTCTCAAGGTTACCGGCATGAG
>JABIUH010000118.1 GCA_018701055.1 Woeseia sp.
GCACTCGCAGAAGGCGCTAGATAGCGTGGCAACGCATTTAAACGAACGACCCAGAAAGGTATTGAAATTTAGGACGCCCAATGAGGCTATGGAAACAGCTGTTGCATTGACCAATTGAATCTACAACCGCATCTTTTAAAAAATCCCGTTCCTGTTCTGCCTTGGCGAGCTTGCGCTTAAGTTCTGCCATCTCCTCATCACGGTTTTTACCCTGACCCGGAAAGGCTTCGTTACCTAAAAGCCGGTACTGATCTCGCCAACGACGTAGCTGACGGGCACTGATCCCAAGCTCATCGCAGACACCCTTGTCAGTTACACCGTCTTCGCTGGCTCGCTTCAACGCATGTCGCTTGAACTCGGGACTGTATCGTCGGTATTTCTTCTTTGTCATGGAACACCTCCTTACGCATTATCGCGCACATTTAAAGGTGTCCACCAAACCGGGGCTGGACTATAAACCAGACGTACGGCAATCGGCAGAATGAAGAAGTTGCCAGTCAAGCGAGGTGGCGACGGCAGCATCGGGCTCTGGTGTGTCACGGACCGCCAGAGTGGTGAAAAACTGGGCGACTCGTACTTATTACCTTTGCCAATCGACGAAGACGACACGGATTACAGCCTCGTCGTTATGGGTCAAATGCCGGACGCCGATATCGAAATCGGCTATTTCTTAAAGGGCTCGGCATGGGGAAAGGGGCATGCGACAGACATTTTTTAACGTCTGCTCCAGTTAATTTTTTAAGAGATCGCGCTAAGTGAGGTCGTTGCGTCAGTTGAGCAGGAAAACGTGGCGTCGAGAAGAATCCTCGAGAAATGCGGTCTGCTCAATGGACGTCGAATGCGGTGTTACGGCAAGGACACCCCGGTTTACCGAATGAGCCGTGAAAATTGGATCGAATTGCAGCATAAACCCTAGGGTCGCTTTGGGCGCATGTAAACCCGTGCAGCGATATTACCTCAGTGTCGGCTTTCAGCCGGAATGCAGCCGCTTAGACAGACAAACCTTCTCGAAATCGAACGGCTATGTATCGTCAGGATTGCAGGTGAATGACAAATTTTTCACCACCGAATTCGATGACATCATCCGCCACTATCTGTTTTCGCTTGCGGATCTCTTTGGCGCCGTTGACCTTTACCTGAGCATCCGCAATCAACATCTTTGCCTCTCCCCCAGAGCTTGCCATCCCTTCGAATTTAAGAATTTTAAAAAGCTCGACCGGTTGTTTTGACAAAATTATTTCTTTCATAATGGTTGCTGCCTGGTCACAATTTCAGGTCGAAGGGAATGATTCGGAGGAGCTTAACGTAATATTTCCAATGTCTACTTTTTGGTCAGTAGCGGTCTCGCAATAGTTCAGCAGCCCAGTGACTGCCCTCGGCCGAGGCTGTGTGAATACTCCAGGTTCGTCCTTGCGAGCGTAGCGACCAAATCCCCAGGAGCGATTTGGGACGAGCGAAGCTCGCCCGAAGGACCGGCAACACGATGTTGCCGGTCGCCCAATCTATAAATCGTTGAATAAACTGGATTGCTTCGTCGGCTCCGCCTCCTCGCAAAGACGTAATGTTAGGTTTTCACACAGCCTCGGCCAAAAGCGGTCAGATTTACTTCCGTTTCGATCTATCGGTCTATCCCCAAAATTCCATCGATAAACATTTAAAATTCCAAGTTGAAAATAAATCGCTCACTTTCCCAGGCCCACTGCATCTGGCGCGCTCTTCTCCCACCATCATCGACAGTGTCAGCCCCGCGACCGTTTCCAGAGTATGTCGAAACTTCCTGAACTACAGCGTCATACAGGGCGGGGTCCAGCGTCCCATTGAGATGTTGGCGATGAACGTTCGACCCGATATGAAAAAGTGCACGCCACAGTCCAAGCATCTGGAACTGATCCTCGGGCGGTGCGTTTGCCGGGTTCTCAGCGTTAGCGAAGGTCGCTCTTGCAAGTTCTGGACTCGATGCAATAACCAGGTTCAACTCCCGAAAGCCATCTTTCACGGCAGCATTGGTCGCCGAACGCGTGGCGATTGAATTTTGCCTTACCTCAATGCCAAGGAAAGTCAATGAAGCAACGAGCGCGAAGATGCCAGCTATCTGTATCCAGTCGTTCAGTTTAGCTCAGTCCACATGGCCTCCATCATAATTGGCAACAGATATTGAAAGAAAATCCCCGAGGTCCGCGTTGGGTCATTAGCGCACCTTTTCATTTATACTACCGCAATGGCCGCTATCGGGGGTAAAGCAAAGGTTCAACAGCGGGTAAATTGACGAATTTCAACGAAATGTTTGAATTCATGTCGAGAAGTCTTAAACATTACTGGAAATTTGGGAAACCGAATTTCCAGTCACATCGGAGGCTGACGGAAAACCGGGGAAAACGTCTTTACGGAGAGCAACAGGCGACAAAGCAATCCATAGAAGACAACGAAGTATGGATTGCAGCGCTTCGCTCGCAATGACGAAGAGGGTGTTTACACACAGCCTCAGCCAGAAACAGCATCAAGAGGCGTCGCGAATAAACGCGCTATTCTGATCCAACCCAATTCGCAAATTTTCGTCTTGGAATTATTCGCGTTGCTGTGCGTGAGCGGGATATCCGATAACATTCGGCGTACGGAATGAAAATCAACGTATTAGGAAGATAAAAATTGTGACAAGCGAATTAACCGTGCCCCCGGGCCAAACAGGTGGGACTTTTCTCGAGTTACCATTGGCCCTGAACCTCGATGAACTGCAGGCGGATTTTGCAATTCTCGGTATTCCGTTTGGTATGCCCTACAGCGCGTCATCAATGGCAAATGACCAAAGCAATGCACCAGATGCTATACGCCATGCGTCGACAGCGGAAGACATCGAGTACACCAAAAATCACTACGACTTTGATCTCGGGGGACACCTATTCGCGGGAAAGGACATAAGCGTTGTGGATTGCGGCAACGTAAGCGCGGACTCTGCTGATCATGCGGAACATTACCGACGCGCCGAACAGGCTGCCCGAAAGATTTTCGATAGTGGCGCAATCTTGATTTCTCTTGGCGGCGACCATGGCATTCCCATTCCAGTGATGCGCGCGCTCGAAGTGTTAAACGAAACAATTACTCTGGTACAAGTTGACGCACACCTGGATTGGCGCGACGAGGTCAACGGTGAAACTGAGGGTTACTCAAGCCCCATCCGGCGAGCGTCTGAGATGCCATGGATCGACAAGATCGTGCAGATTGGGTTGCGTGGTATCGGTAGCGCAAGGGCACCGGAAGTTGCAGATGCGCAGGCCTACGGCGCAGACTTGATATCGGCGTACGAAATGCATGACATTGGGATAGACGCCGTGTTGGACCGTATTCCAGACGGTGGACCATACTATTTGACCATCGATGCCGATGGAATTGACCCGACAATTATGCCAGCGGTATTAGCGCAGACACCCGGTGGCCTGAACTGGATACAAACCAGAAAACTTATACACGGACTCGTTAACAAAGGCCGCGTCGTTGGCATAGATTTGGTTGAAATCGCTCCAAGCAATGACGTTGGAAATATCACCATGGTCCATGCTGAGAGACTGATCACCAATTTTATTGGCGCCTCTATAAGAGCGGGCCATTGCGAATAACGCTAAACGCCGTTGCCGAAAAGCGGTCGTTTAGCTTGATCTAATATTGGCGGAACGACAATCCGATTGCGGCCACACGCGGATGGTAACTTATGCGTGAGCGTTAGAGTGGAAGCACCATATCTATTCGGTGCATTCCAGGTCCCCAGCCATCCGTAGTCGTTGAAGTCGATATCGCCCCGAACTTGGCGAAAAACGGTTCGGATTTCTGGCTCGCCGCAATGCTCACCCGCTTCGCTTCCGATCTGCCAGCCGAATGAATCACTCGTTTCATGATCTTTGAACCGACACCCATACCGTGCGATTGCACGTCGAGCAATATCCAGTTAAGAGTCTTCCCTTTTCGGCCGTCGCCAAACAGTCCGAAAGCGCCGAGCACTTCCCCATCTACTTCGCAGACCTCGTACCCTTCCGATGCGCACTCAAGAAACTCTTGGTATTCCTCACGCTCATTGGGAGCGAAAAACTCAGGACAATTCGCATCGAAAATCCTCGTACACGCTTGGTTGTCCGAGCTGCAATAAGGCCTGAAGGTAACGTTTCTCATTGGTTGATCAATCTTGCGTCTGGCTTACTTGAATCATAAGCAGACCATCTCTCGAATATCCACGTTCACCAATAGCGGCCATGCAGATCACAGATATTCGAATATTTCGAGGGTCTGCCTTCGGCCAAGAGCGATCGTAAACGAATCGCAACGAGAACGTTGCTCCTACGACAAATTTGATCAATCCTTACTGGCGGGTTTTTTCTTCGGTGTCGGGACGAGATGGACGCGACCGTGTTTGCCTCTGTGCCGTTCGTTCAATTGAGCAACAATCTCCTCCACTGCCTTGGTCACAACGCTGAGACTCCCTTGCCGGCAGCCCTGAATGCTGTTGCTGCC